>NZ_JBHVEE010000014.1:0-90019 GCF_042802415.1 Streptomyces sp. NPDC057486
CTGTTTCTCCGCGGAGAAACAGCCGGCGCCCCTGTTCATGTCCGTGCCGGGTCAGACCGCCTGTCGCTGGACCGCCGGGCGGCGGCTGGCGATGACCTTCCTCGCCAGCGAACGCGGGCTGGTCAGGAAGCCGTAGCCCCAGGACATGTGCATGGTGGCCAGCGCCACCGGTATCTGGGCCCGTGCCTTCAGCGACAGGCCCTTGCCCGCCGGGAGGGACCCGGCGACGATAGCGGCGACATAACCGGCCGGGACGACGAGCGCCCACGGGGTGACGGCCGCGCCGACCACGAGGCCCGCCGCGATCGCGCAGACGGCGGTCGGCGGGGCGAGATAGCGCAGGTTGATCGAGCCGGAGTGGTAGCGGGCGACGACATGGCGCCAGCGGCCGTAGTCCTTGTACTGCTTGGCCAGGGCCTTCACCGAGGGACGCGGCCGGTACTGCACCTTCAGCTCCGGCGAGAACCAGATCAGACCGCCGGCCTCGCGGATCCGGAAGTTCAGCTCCCAGTCCTGGGCGCGGATGAACTCCACGTTGTAGCCGTCCGCCTTCTCCAGCGCCTCGCGGCGGAAGACGCCGAGGTAGACGGTCTCGGCCGGGCCCGCCTGGCCGCCGGTGTGGAAGGCCGCGTTGCCGACGCCGATCTTCGATGTCATGGCCGCGGCGACGGCGTCCTCCCAGGCGTTCTCGCCCTCGGCGTGCATGATGCCGCCGACGTTCTGCGCGCCGGTCTCCTCCAGGAGGCGGACGGCCGTCGCGATGTAGTTCGGCGAGAGCATGCCGTGGCCGTCGACCCGCACCACGACGGGGTGCGAGGAGGCCTTGATCGCGGCGTTGAGCGCCGCCGGGGTGCGACCGGTCGGGTTCGGCACGGTGTGGACCCGGGAGTCCTCCCGTACCAGCTCGGCGGCGATCTCGTCCGTACGGTCCGTGGACGGACCGAGCGCGATCACGACCTCCATCTCACCGGCGTACTCCTGCTCCAGGATGTGCCGGACGGAGTTCCTGAGATGGCGTTCCTCATTGAGCACCGGCATGATCACGGAGACGGCGGGGTACTGCGCGGCAGACATGTGGTCCTCGGGGGGTCCTCGGGGGCGCCGGGGGCTCTCACCCCAGGAGGCGGCGTTTCGGCCGCCACGTTACCGCGAATGGGGGACGCGGGCGCGCGCCGCAAGGTCGCTTCCCGGTATGGAGATCGTACGGGCCTACTGTGCGAACGATCCCCCTTGCACCGCGGAGGTCCCCCACGTGCCCACACCGCACCGCTCCCCCCGTCCGCCGCGCCCCCGCGCCGCTCCCCCGCAGCTCAGGTCGAGAAAGCAGGACGAGAGGCCCCGCTGGGGCATGCGGGTCGCGACCAGCCTGTCCGTGCTGGTGCTCGGCGCCGGCGGGATCGGTCACGCCGTGGTGGCCAACCTGGAGACCGGGATCGACCGCATCGACCCGTTCAAGGACATGAAGAACCGGCCGCGGGCCGGGAACGGCACGAATCTGCTGCTCGTCGGCACCGACGGCCGCGACAGCATCACCCCGGACGAGAAGAAGAAGTACCGGCTGGGCGGTGCTCCCTGCCACTGCACCGACACGATCATGCTGGTGCACCTGTCGGCGGACAAGGAACGCGCGAGCATTGTCTCCCTGCCGCGCGACAGCTACGCCGAGATCCCGGAACACCGCGACCGGAACACCGGCGCCGAGCACGCCGCCCACCCGCTGAAGCTGAACGCCGCCTACGCGGAGGGCGGGCCGAATCTGACCGTACGGACCGTCGAGGACATGACCGGCATCAAGATCGACCACTACCTGGAGGTCGACTTCCCCAGCTTCATGAAGACGGTCGACACCCTGGGCGGGGTGCAGATCTGCACCGTCCGGCCGATGAAGGACTCGCACACCGGTCTCGATCTCGCCGCCGGCACCCACCGGCTGAACGGCGGGCAGGCGCTCCAGTACGTGCGCTCGCGCCATGTCGACGGGGCCGCGGACCTGGGCCGGATGCAGCGCCAGCAGCGGTTCCTCGCCTCACTGATCAAGCAGACGACCAGCAGCGGTGTGCTGCTGAACCCGGTGAAGTTCCGGGAGATCGCCTCGACGATGCTCCATTCGGTCCGGGCCGACGAGGGGTTCGGCACCGCGCAGATGCTGGACCTCGGCCAGGCGATGCGCGGCTTCACCGCGGCGTCGTCCGAGTTCACCTCCGTACCGGTCAGCGATCCCTCCTATCCGGTCAAGGGCATCGGCTCGACGGTCAAGTGGGATCCGGTGAAGTCGACGAAGCTGTTCCAGGCGCTGCGTGACGACAGGCCCCTCGCGGCGAAGCAGCCGGAGCAGGCCGCGGCGAAGACCGTCGATGTCGCGCCGCAGCAGATTCGGGTCCAGGTCTACAACGGGACCCCGATGGACGGCCTCGGCAGGACAGCCGACGACGCCCTGCGCGCCACCGGCTTCAATACGACGCGGGCCCCGCTCGACGGGGCACCGCGGGAACTGAAACACACCCTGGTCGAGTACGACCCGAGGTGGGACCGGTCGGCGAAGTCGCTGGCGGCGGCGCTGCCGGGGGCCGAGCTGCGGGCAGTCAAGGGGCAGGGCGCGACGATGAAGGTGACGACGGGCACGGACTTCAGCAAGGTCGAACGGGTACGGGGCGAGGACACGCACCGGGGCGCGTTCGCCGCGGTCACGGGCGACCAGGTGACGTGCCCGTAGCGAGGCGCCCGGCCGACGGAGCCCGGGGCGGCGGTCCGCCCCGGGGCCGGGGAGGGCACCCCGCCGTCAGTCCTCGATGCCGTCCGCCACGCGCTTCTCGCGCAGTTCCTTGATCGCGCGACGCCGGGCCAGCCGGTGCGTGCGCCGGATCTGCGCCTCCTGGTAGCGCCGCTTGTCGCGCTCCGTCTCGGGGATCACCTGCGGTACGGGGCGCGGCTTGCCGTCCCCGTCGACCGCCGCGAAGACCAGATACGCACTGCCGACCTGCTGGGCCGGGGTCGATTCGTTCCACCGCTCGGCCATGACCCGGACACCGACCTCCATCGAGGAACGGCCGGTCCAGTTCACCTGGGCACGGACGTGAACAAGGTCACCGACGCGTACCGGCTCCAGGAAGACCATCTCGTCCATCGAGGCCGTGACCGCGGGTCCGCCGGAGTGCCGGCCGGCCACGGCGCCCGCCGCGTCGTCGACCAGTTTCATGATCACGCCGCCGTGCACCGTACCCAGCAGATTGGTGTCGTTGCCGGTCATGATGTGGCTGAGGGTGGTCCGGGACGCCGCAGTCGGCTTGCCCGGAATGTCGCCCTCCGGACGTGGGGCCTGATCTGTCATACCGTCCACCTTATGCGGGGGCCCTGGGCCTCGGACATTGCATCAGCTTCGCAACAGCCCAGGCCCGATATCTCACACCCCCTTGTAATACCGGCACGCCCGGACTGCACACTGGACCGCATGAGCGACAGGCCCGGTGGATGGACCGACGACCGCAACGACCGCTACGGGTGGGGCAGTGACAACGCCCAGCCCGAGGGCGCCCGCGTCATGCGGCACGTCCAGCGGCGCCCCGCGCCGCCTCAGCAGCGTCCGACGGCGCCGCGACAGCGTCAGCCCGAGGCGCCGCAGTACTCCGGCGGCTATGACGACAGCGCAGGGTACGACGACGGTTACAACACGGGCCACGTCTACGGCGGCGGCCACGGCAACGGCGGTGGCTACGGCGGCGGCCGGGGTGACGGCGGTTACGTCCAGGGGCGGCCCGCGCCGGACTGGCGCCGCCGGATAAAGATAGGCACCCTGACCCTCGTGGTCGTGGTGCTGGCCGTCTCCGTCGGCACGTACTTCTGGGCCGACTCGAAGCTCAAGCGTGAGGTCGACCTCTCCAAGGTGATCGAGCGACCGCACGAGGGCGACGGCACCAACTATCTGATCGTCGGCTCCGACAGCCGCGCGGGCATGACGGCCGAGGACAAGAAGAGGCTCCACACCGGCTCGGCCGAGGGCAAGCGGACCGACTCGATGATGATCCTTCACGACGGTTCGAACGGGCCGACGCTGGTCTCGCTGCCGCGTGACTCGAACGTCGAGATCCCCTCCTACAAGGGCTCCGACTCCGGCAAGCTCTACCCGGGCCGCGGCCGCTTCACCAAGCTGAACGCCGCCTACGCCGAGGACGGACCCGAACTGCTGGTCCGTACCGTCGAGTTCAACACCGGGCTGCACATCGACCACTACGTCGAGATCGGGTTCGGCGGCTTCGCCAAGATCGTGGACGCGATCGGCGGCGTGGAGCTCGACATCCCCAAGGCGTTCAAGGACAAGAACTCCGGCGCCGATTTCCAGGCCGGCAAGCAGACCCTCAACGGCGAGCAGTCCCTCGCCTTCGTGCGGACCCGTTACGCCTTCGCGGGCAGCGACCTCGACCGTACGAAGAACCAGCAGAAGTTCCTCGCGGCACTGGCGAGCCAGACGGCGACGCCGTCCACGATCCTCAACCCGTTCAAGCTGTATCCGACGATGGGCGCCGGTCTCGACACCCTGATCGTCGACAAGGACATGTCGCTGTGGAACCTGGGCAACATGTTCTTCGCGATGAAGGGCGTCACGGGCGGTGACGGCACGTCCATGAACATGCCGATCTCCGGCTCCACGGGCGGCAATCTGGTCTGGGACAAGGCCAAGGTCAAGCAGCTGGTGGAGCAGCTCAACAACGACGAGAAGGTCACCGTCTCCGGTAACTGACAGCAGGGGAAGACAGGGCCCGGACGGTTCACCGTCCGGGCCCTCTTCATGCGCAGCAACCGGCCCGGCGCCCGGCAGTCCCGACGCCCCGACCGAGCTGCGCCGGGACTGCCGGACCGCCTGCTCCGTACGGACACCGTCGCCCGCGCCGGTCATGTCGCCCAAGTGGTGCCGGCGGGCGGCCGGTTCGTCGTCGGCCCAGCACCTTCCTCGCGTACCGCCGGTGCCGACGGGCGGCGCCGGCCTGCCTGACATACGCCCGCACCCCGGGAAGGGGCGGCGGGTGAGATCCGACGCTCAGGCGCTGTCCTGCCCACGGGGTGCGGCGGGGTCGACCTCGTCCAGGTCCTCGTACAGAGCGTCCAGGACCCGCCCCGTGGGCTCGCCCGCCGGGGACAGTTCAGCCAGGCACCAGCCGGGCAGCTGCTCCTCGACCCCCGGCGGAAGCCGGCCGTCCGTGGGGTCGGCGAGGCCGTAGAGGACACCGAAGGCGGTCTCCTTCGCCACCTCGCGGGCTATCTCACCCAGCTCCTGGTGGGTCAGGCCCAGCCGGAGCGCCCGCCCGACCGCCCCGGCGGCGGAGCCCTCTTCCGCGTACGCCCCGACCCAGTCGGGTGCTGCCGTGCTCCAGGCGTCGATGTCCTGCCAGACCATGCGGAGGAACCGGTAGCGGGCAAGCTGTGGAATGTTCTCCTCCGCCTCGGAGTCCGCCCAGCCCCGGGCGTCGTCGGCGCCGAGCGCGGTGAACAGCGCGGTGAGCCTGTCGATGTCGTTCATGGACAGGGAAAGTACGCCACGGAAGGGGACGCGCCTACGCCCTCGACCCGTCTCGGCGATGGGCGCCGGGATACGGTGCCGACATGGTCCGTGGCCGGGCCCGGCGGGAAACCGCTACCCTCGCCGGACCGGGACCGCGCAGTCCCGCAGGCTGCGGAGCCGTGGCAGAGCGGCCCATTGCGATCGCTGTGAGGGAGGTCCCCCTCACAGCGACTGACGGGGTCCGGGGCGGATCCTGCCCCTACCTGTCCGCGGGTTCGAATCCCGCCGGTGCCGCAGCCGAACAGCACCACCAGCCCACGGGAGTTCCCGGCAGCCGTCGGAAACGGCCCCCGGCATGGCGCCGGGGGCCGTCTCGCACAGCTGGAACCGAAGGGCTACGGCAGGTTCCTCGCCATGACGATCCGCTGGACCTGGTTCGTGCCCTCGTAGATCTGGGTGATCTTGGCGTCGCGCATCATCCGCTCCACCGGGTAGTCCCGCGTGTAGCCGTAGCCGCCGAGCAGCTGGACCGCGTCCGTGGTGATCTCCATCGCGACATCGGAGGCGAAGCACTTGGCCGCGGCACCGAAGAAGGTGAGGTCGCTGTCGAGGCGCTCGGACTTGGCGGCGGCCGAGTAGGTGAGCTGGCGGGCCGCCTCCAGCTTCATCGCCATGTCGGCGAGCATGAACTGGACACCCTGGAAGTCACCGATCGGCTTGCCGAACTGCTTGCGCTCCTGGACGTAGCCCTTGGCGTAGTCGAGGGCGCCCTGCGCGATGCCGAGGGCCTGGGCCGCGATCGTGATGCGGGTGTGGTCCAGCGTCTTCATCGCCGTGGCGAAGCCGGTGCCCTCCTCACCGATCATGCGGTCGGCCGGTATCCGGACGTTGTCGAGGTAGACCTCGCGGGTCGGGGAGCCCTTGATGCCGAGCTTCTTCTCCGGGGCACCGAAGGAGACGCCCTCGTCCGACTTCTCGACGACGAACGCCGAGATGCCCTTGGAGCGCTTGGTCGGGTCGGTGACGGCCATCACCGTGTAGTACTCGGAGACGCCCGCGTTGGTGATCCAGCGCTTGACACCGTTGAGGACCCAGAAGTCGCCGTCACGGACGGCCTTGGTCTTCATGCCGGCGGCGTCGGAGCCCGCGTCGGGCTCGGAGAGGCAGTACGAGAACATCGCGTCGCCCTTGGCGAGCGGGCCCAGGTACTTCTTCTTCAGCGCCTCGGAACCCGAGAGGATCACCGGGAGCGAGCCGAGCTTGTTCACGGCCGGAATCAAGGAGGAGGAGGCGCAGACGCGGGCCACCTCCTCGATCACGATCACGGTGGCGAGGGCGTCGGCGCCGGCGCCTCCGTACTCCTCGGGGACGTGCACGGCCTGCAGCTCGGAGGCGACCAGGGCGTCCAGCGCCTCCTGCGGGAAGCGGGCCTCCTCGTCGACCGCCGCCGCGAACGGGGCGATCTTCGCCTCGGCGAGCGCACGGACCGTCTCGCGGAGCATGTCGTGCTCCTCGGCCGGACGGTACAGGTCGAAATCGGTGGAACCCGCCAAGACTCTCACTCCCCAGGGACGCTAACTACCGTTAAGTAACCCAATTTTAGGTGCCCTGGCCCACAAAGACCTATGAGGGCTGCACGTGAGCTTCGCGACAAGGGTCCCCCAGGCCCGTAAATCCCGGTCTTCAAAGGCACGACTATGCTCGTTCACCGCATGTCTGTCCGCATCTCTCTGGAGCACTCCATGGCCCTCAGAATCACTGTGATCGGCACCGGCTACCTCGGCGCCACCCACGCCGCGGCCATGGCGGAGCTCGGCTTCGAAGTGCTCGGGCTCGATGTCGTGCCCGAGAAGATCGAGATGCTCAGCAGCGGCCGGGTCCCGATGTACGAGCCGGGGCTGGAGGAGCTGCTCCGAAAGCACGTCGCGGGCATCGAGGGATCCACCGGGCGGCTGCGGTTCACCACCTCGTGGGAAGAGGTCGGTGCCTTCGGCGATGTGCACTTCGTCTGCGTGAACACTCCGCAGAAGCACGGCGAGTACGCCTGCGACATGTCGTACGTGGACTCCGCCTTCGAGTCGCTGGCGCCGCAGCTCACCCGGCCCGCGCTGGTCGTCGGCAAGTCGACCGTGCCGGTGGGCTCCGCGGTCCGGCTCGCGGCGCGGCTGGCCGAGCTCGCGCCGGTGGGAACCGACGCGGAGCTGGCCTGGAACCCGGAGTTCCTGCGCGAGGGCTTCGCCGTGAAGGACACCCTGCACCCCGACCGGATCGTCGTCGGGGTGGAGAGCGAGCGGTCCGAGAAGGTGCTGCGCGAGGTGTACGCGGTGCCGGTCGCGGAGGGGTCGCCGTTCGTGGTGACGGACTTCCCGACCGCGGAACTGGTGAAGACCTCGGCGAACTCGTTCCTGGCGACCAAGATCTCCTTCATCAACGCGATGGCGGAGGTCTGCGAGGCCGCCGACGGCGATGTGGCGAAGCTGGCCGAGGCGATCGGTCACGACGAGCGGATCGGATCCAAGTTCCTGCGGGCCGGTATCGGCTTCGGCGGCGGGTGTCTGCCGAAGGACATCCGGGCGTTCATGGCGCGCGCCGGTGAGCTGGGCGCGGACCAGGCGCTGACCTTCCTCCGTGAGGTCGACTCGATCAACATGCGGCGCCGCGGCCACATGGTCGAGCTGGCCCGGGAGGCCGTGGGCGGGGAGACCTTCCTCGGCAAGCGGGTTGCCGTGCTGGGTGCGACGTTCAAGCCGGACTCGGACGACGTACGCGACTCGCCCGCCCTGAACGTCGCCGGGCAGATCCACCTCCAGGGCGGCCAGGTCACCGTCTACGACCCGAAGGGCATGGACAACGCCCGTCGGCTCTTCCCGACGCTCGGGTACGCCGAGTCGGCGCTGGACGCGGTGCGCGGCGCGGACGTGGTCCTGCACCTGACGGAATGGCGCGAGTTCCGCGAGCTGGACCCGGCGGTGCTGGGCGAGGCCGCCGCACACCGGATCATCCTCGACGGCCGCAACGCGCTGGACAGCACGCTGTGGCGCGAAGCGGGCTGGACATTCCGGGCGATGGGCCGGCCCCGCGCCTGACCCGCCCTACCGGCGGAGTTCGCCGATCGTGACCGTCGACGGGGCCCGGCGGAGCTGTGCCGCACGGGAGGCGAATTCGGCCTCACGCACCACGCGTGCCGTGTTCTCCCAGGTCAGCGCCGCGACATCGAATGCCGACGAGGGTATGCGGCAACGAGGGCGCGGACCCGGTCGATGCGGTCGAGGGTGGCGCTGACCGCCCGGTCGTCGGCGTGCTCCGCGGCGACCGGGAGGGACCGGAACCGGGCGCCGACGCGCAGCCGGGGGGCGTCCGTGTCCAGGGATCGTTCGCCCGGTTCGGGGTCGCACCGGCGGACGGGGGAACGTCCTCCCGTCCCGTGGAACGTCAGGACGCCCGGACGTCCAGTTGCTGGATCGTGGCGTGGGACGGGCCGCGTCGCGTCTGCAGGTCGCGGGCGACGGCCTCGGCGTCGCGCAGCACCCGTACCGCGTTGTGCCAGGTGAGCTTGGCGAGGTCGGCGGCGGACCAGCCCCGGCCCAGAAGTTCCGCGATCAGGTTCGGGTAGCCCGCGACATCCTCCAGACCTGCGGGGAGGAACGCGGTGCCGTCGTAGTCGCCGCCGATGCCGATGTGGTCGATCCCGGCGACCTCACGCATGTGGTCGAGATGGTCGGCGATCGTCGCCACGGTGGCCATCGGGCGCGGGTGGGCGGCCTCGAACTCCGCGTGGATCTTCATGGCCTGCGCGGTGGTGTCGAGGTGGTGCAGACCGTGGTCACGCATGTTCCGGTCCGCCGCGCGGGTCCATTCGACGGCTTCCGGGAGGACGAACTTCGGCACGAAGGTCGCCATGGCGATGCCGCCGTTGGCCGGGAGCTGCGCGAGGACGTCGTCGGGAATGTTGCGCGGGTGGTCGCAGATCGCCCGCGACGACGAGTGCGAGAACATCACCGGCGCGGTGGAGGTGGCGAGTGCGTCGCGCATCGTCGTGGCCGCCACATGGGAGAGGTCGACCAGCATGCCGGTGCGGTTCATCTCCCGCACCACCTCATGGCCGAACGGCGAGAGACCGCCGACGCCCGGCTCGTCCGTCGCCGAGTCCGCCCACGCGATGTTGTCGTTGTGGGTGAGCGTCATGTAGCGGACGCCGAGGGTATGCAGGGCGCGCAGGGTGCCCAGCGAGTTGTTGATGGAGTGGCCGCCCTCGGCGCCCATCAGGGAGGCGATCCGGCCCTCGGTGCGGGCCGCCTCCATGTCGTCGGCGGTCAGTGCGCGCCGCAGGTCCGCGGGGTAGCGGTCCAGCAGCTCGGCGACCACGTCGATCTGTTCGAGGGTGGCGCTGACGGCGTCCTCGCCCGCCATGTCGGACCGTACGTAGACGGACCAGAACTGCGCCCCGACGCCACCGGCGCGCAGCCGCCCGATGTCGGTGTGGAGGTGGGCGGACTGGTCGGTGGCGATGTCGCGGGCGTCCAGGTCGTATCCGACCTGTTCCCGGAGTGCCCAGGGCAGATCGTTGTGACCGTCGACGACCGGGTACTCGGCGAGGAGTTCCGCGGCCTGTGCCCGGTGGTCCCCGACGTGGTCCGTGGTCCGGTCCGCGATCTGCTCCGCCATGGTCGCCCGCTTCCGCTTGTTGTCCGCTGTGTCTACTTGCCGAAGCCGAAGGAGTCGCTGCCCTCGACCTTGCTGCGCAGCCGCTTGCCCTTCTCGGTCGCCTGGTCGTTCAGCTCCTGCTGGAACTCCCGCATGCGGGCCAGCAGTTCGCTGTCGTGGGCGGCGAGGATACGGGCGGCGAGCAGACCCGCGTTGCGCGCGCCGCCGACCGACACGGTCGCAACGGGCACACCGGCCGGCATCTGCACGATGGACAGCAGGCTGTCCATGCCGTCCAGGTACTTCAGCGGAACCGGGACGCCGATGACGGGCAGCGGGGTGACCGACGCGAGCATGCCGGGCAGGTGGGCTGCGCCGCCCGCGCCGGCGATGATCGCCTTGAGGCCGCGGTCCGCGGCGTTCTCCCCGTACGCGATCATTTCGTGCGGCATGCGGTGGGCGGAGACGACGTCGACCTCGTACGGGATCTCGAACTCGTCGAGGGCCTTGGCCGCTGCTTCCATGACGGGCCAGTCGGAGTCCGAACCCATGACGATGCCGACGACCGGCGCGACGGAGGCGGGGGAAGTCATTCGGTGATCGTTCCTCGCAGGTAGTCGGCCGCGTGCCGGGCGCGCTCACGCACGTCCGCCAGGTCGTCGCCGTAGGTGTTGACGTGCCCGACCTTGCGGCCCGGCTTCACGTCCTTGCCGTACATGTGGATCTTGAGCTGCGGGTCGCGGGCCATGCAGTGCAGGTACGCCTGGTACATGTCCGGGTAGTCGCCGCCCAGGACGTTGCACATGACCGTCCAGGTGGCACGCGGGCGCGGGTCGCCGAGCGGCAGGTCGAGAACGGCCCGGACGTGGTTGGCGAACTGCGAGGTGATCGCGCCGTCCTGGGTCCAGTGCCCGGAGTTGTGCGGGCGCATCGCGAGCTCGTTGACGAGAATGCGGCCGTCACGGGTCTCGAAGAGTTCGACGGCGAGGTGGCCGACGACACCGAGCTCGGCGGCGATCCGCAGGGCCAGCTGCTGCGCCTCACCGGCGAGCTGCTCGCTCAGCTCGGGAGCCGGAGCGATGACCGTGTCGCAGACGCCGTCGACCTGGATCGACTCGACGACCGGGTAGGCGACTGCCTGGCCGTGCGGCGAGCGGACGATGTTGGCCGCCAGCTCCCGTACGAAGTCGACCTTCTCCTCGGCGAGGACCGGGACACCCGCCCGGAACGGGTCGGCCGCGTCCGCCTCGGAACGGACCACCCAGACGCCCTTGCCGTCGTATCCGCCGCGGACCGTCTTCAGGACGACGGGGAAGCCACCGACCTCGGCCGCGAACGCCGCGGCGTCCGCCGGGTCGGTCACGATGCGGTGGCGGGGGCAGGGCGCGCCGATCTCGCCGAGCTTCGCGCGCATCACCCCCTTGTCCTGGGCGTGCACCAGCGCGTCGCGGCCGGGGCGCACGGGAATGCCGTCCGCCTCCAGGGCCTGCAGATGCTCGGTCGGGACGTGCTCGTGATCGAAGGTGATCACGTCACAACCGCGCGCGAAGGCGCGCAGCGTGTCCAGGTCGCGATAGTCGCCGACGACGACTTCGCTCACCACCTGGGCCGCCGAGTCCTGAGGGGTGTCGCTGAGGAGCTTGAATTTGATGCCGAGGGGGATGCCCGCCTCGTGGGTCATACGGGCGAGCTGACCGCCACCGACCATGCCGACTACCGGGAACGTCACGCCTCCAGGATATCGGGCGTCCGGGGGACCGCCGGACGAAGCCCCGGAGGGCGGCGGCCGGAGGCTCCGTGCCACAGGCTCGCCACGCCTCGATGGATGCTCACAGGTATCTCATGGGAGGCCTCGATAGCATGACTGGGTTGACCGAATCCACGGACGGGGCTGAGCCATCACCATGAACGAACGGGGCGTACTACGGACCCGGCTGGATGCGCTGGCCCGGGAGATCGCCAAGTTCGGCGTGGTCGGTGCGATGGGTCTGCTGGTCAATGTGGGGGTGTCCAACCTGCTGTGGCACACCACGGACCTTCAAGTGGTGCGGGCCAGTCTGCTGGCCACGTTCGTCGCCATCCTCTTCAACTACGTGGGCTTCCGCTACTGGACGTACCGGGACCGCGACAAGACCGGGCGGACCCGGGAACTCACCCTGTTCCTGCTGTTCAGCGCGGTGGGTGCGGCGATCGAGAACGGCGTGCTGTACACGGCGACGTACGGCTTCGGATGGAACGGCCCGGTCCAGAGCAACGTCTTCAAGATCCTGGGAATCGGGATCGCGACGCTGTTCCGGTTCTGGTCCTACCGGAGCTGGGTGTTCAAGGCGCTGCCTGCCGAAGACGGCGTAGGTGTGGTGGCGCAGGGGCGCGGGGCCGCGGACCAGGTGCCGGTGGAACGGGTGCCGGTCGAGCCGGCGGAGCCCGTACGGCGTTGAGGCACCGGGACCGACCGGTCGCCGCCTCGTCCTCGATCCCCCTCGACGGGCTCGATTCAGCGGACCGGTCGTTCCGGTTCCGCGCGGTTCAGGGCCACCCGGCTCAGGAACAGGGCGAAGACCGCCGGTTGCTGCTGGAGCAGTTCCAGGCGACCGCCGTCCGCCTCGGCCAGATCGCGGGCGACCGCGAGGCCGATTCCCGTCGAGTTGCGGCCGCTGATCGTCCTCTCGAAGATCCTGGCGCCCAGATCGGGCGGGACGCCGGGACCCTCGTCCGTCACCTCGATGACCGCCTGGTTGCCGGTGACCCGGGTGCGCAGGGCCACCGTGCCGCCACCGTGCATCAGTGAGTTCTCGATCAGCGCGGCCAGCACCTGGGCGACCGCGCCCGGCGTGCCGACGGCCCGCAGACCCTGTTTGCCGGAGCGGACGATGGCGCGGCCCTCGCCGCGGTAGGCGGGGCGCCACTCCTCGATCTGCTGCTTGACGACCTCGTCGAGGTCGAAGACGACCGCCGAGCCGGTGCGCGGGTCGCGGGCGTTGGTCAGCAGCCGCTCCACCACGTCGGTGAGGCGCTCGACCTGGGTGAGGGCGATGTTCGCCTCCTCCTTCACCGTGTCCGGGTCGTCGGTGACGGAGATCTCCTCGATCCGCATGGAGAGCGCGGTCAGCGGCGTGCGGAGCTGGTGGGAGGCATCGGCTGCGAGCCGGCGTTCCGCGGTCAGCATCCGGGCGATCCGTTCGGCGGACGAGTCGAGGACGTCCGCGACCCGGTCCAGCTCGGGCACCCCGTACCGCTTGTGGCGCGGCCGAGGGTCACCGGAGCCCAGGCGTTCAGCGGTCTCGGCGAGGTCGGTGAGCGGCGAGGTCAGTTTGTTGGCCTGGCGTACGGCGAGGAGCACCGCGGAGACGATCGCGAGCAACGCCACCGCCCCGATGATCATCAGGGTGCGCCCGACCTCGCTGGTGACGGCGGAGCTGGACTCCTCGACGGTGACCTTCTCGCCCTGCTCCCCCTTCGCTGTGCTTCTGATCACACTGCCGGTGGGGCGGGTGCCCACTTCGATGGGGGTGCGGCCGGGGATCTCGACCCGGGCGTACCGGTTGTGGGCGACCTGTTGGGCCAGCACCCCGGGGTTGATCCGTTCCGCCCCGAGGAGCCGGCTCTCGACCACGCTGATCAGTCGCAGCGCCTCGGAGTCGACACTCTCCTGGGCGCTGTTGCTGATGGTGCGGGTCTCGACGATGACGAGGGAGACGCCGAAGACGGCGATCACCACGAGCACCACGGCGAGCGTGGAGTTGATCAGTCGGCGGCGCATGACTGTTTCTGTACGTCAGCTCTTCTCGAACCGGAAGCCGACGCCCCGGACGGTCGCGATGTAGCGGGGGTTGGCCGCGTCGTCACCGAGCTTCTTGCGGAGCCAGGAGATGTGCATGTCGAGCGTCTTCGTGGACGACCACCAGGTGGTGTCCCAGACCTCGCGCATCAGCTGGTCGCGGGTGACGACCCGGCCGGCGTCGCGGACCAGGACCCGCAGCAGGTCGAACTCCTTCGCGGTGAGCTGGAGCTCCTCGTCGCCCATCCAGGCCCGGTGCGATTCGACGTCGATCCGCACCCCGTGCGTGGCGGGCTGCGGGGTCGGGTCGGTGGCGCCGCGCCGGAGCAGCGCCCGGACCCGGGCGAGGAGTTCGGCCAGGCGGAACGGCTTGGTGACGTAGTCGTCGGCTCCGGCGTCCAGGCCGACGACGGTGTCCACCTCGTCGGCGCGGGCGGTGAGCACCAGGATGGGCACGGCGTGGCCCTCGGCGCGGAGCCGTCGGGCCACTTCGAGGCCGTCCATCCCCGGCAGGCCCAGGTCGAGCACGACCAGGTCGATGCCCCCCTGGAGGCCGGCGTCGAGAGCGGTCGGACCGTCTTCGCGGACCTCGACCTCGTAACCCTCCCGACGCAGGGCGCGAGCCAGCGGCTCCGAGATGGAAGCGTCGTCCTCGGCGAGCAGTACACGGGTCATGGAGTGATGGTAGTCCGCATGGGGCGGCCACCGGGAGGTGATCCACAAGGCCTTTAGGTCTGCGCCCCATTCGGAGGGGGACCTTGGAATATGCGAGTCTGGTTGCACCCGGACCTGTGATCCATCTCTCAAGTCCTTTCATATCGACCACCGTCGTGTCGTATGGTGACTCGACGCCTGTTGCACTACTCAAAGACCTTTGGGCAGCTTTAAGCGCCAAGGGTCTTTTTTGTGCGTGGGCTGGTAACTGCCAGCCCTGACTTCAGTGAATGACCTGTGGCCGGGCCCGGAGCGCAAGGAAGTGCGCCGGGCGTGGATCCCGATGCAGCTGGTCCCCGACTCCGGTACCCGCTCCGTACACCGTGCGGAGTCCGGAGCGAATCCCTTCTCAGGCGTGTAGGGATGGGGCATTTGCCGCGTCGGTGCCGGCCTCCCCCCACCGGGCGCGTCACGCTCACGAGGCGCCGCGTCCCGAGCAAGCAAGGATCGACCATGGCGTCCAGCCTGACGAAGGACTCCGCCAGCACGTCTGGCTCCGAGAAGACCTTCTTCGGCCACCCCCGCGGCCTGGCCACTCTCTTCATGACCGAGATGTGGGAGCGCTTCAGCTACTACGGCATGAGGGCCCTGCTCCCCCTCTACCTGATCGCCCCCAACGGGCTTCACATGAACCCCGCCACGGCCACGGCGATCTACTCGGTCTACGTGTCGCTGGTGTACCTGCTCGCGATGCCCGGCGGCTGGTTCGGCGACCGTGTCTGGGGTCCCCGCAAGACGGTCGCCATCGCCGGCGCGGTCATCATGATCGGCCACCTGGCGCTGGCGCTGCCCCTGCAGGGCACCTTCTTCGCCGGTCTCGGACTCGTCGCCATCGGCTCCGGTCTGCTGAAGTCCAACATCTCCACGATGGTCGGCCACCTCTACGACGGCCCGGACGACCCGCGCCGCGACGGTGGCTTCACGATCTTCTACATGGGCATCAACGTGGGCGCCTTCGCCGCCCCGCTGGTCATCGGCACCATCGGTGAGAACGTCAACTGGCACCTGGGCTTCGCGCTCGCCGCGGCAGGCATGGGGCTGGGCCTCGTCCAGTACCTGCTCGGCACCCGCCACCTGAACCAGCGCAGCCTCGTCGTCCCGAAGCCGCTGTCGGCCGTCGAGCGCGCCTCCACGCTGCGCAAGGGCATGATCTGGCTGGCCGTCGCGGCCGTCTTCTACATCGTCACGGTCGTCACCGGCGTCTACACGCTCAACTGGATCCTGGTCCCGATCACCATCGCGGGTCTGGTCATTCCGGTGATGGTCCTGACGCGCATCAAGCGCGACAAGGAACTCAGCGCCGCCGAGCAGTCGAAGATGTCCGGCTACATCTGGTTCTTCGTCGCCGCCGCCATCTTCTGGATGATCTACGACCAGGGCGGTTCGACCCTGGCGATCTTCGCCGACAGCTCGGCCGACAACAGCGTCTTCGGGTGGAACTTCCCGGTCTCCTGGTACCAGTCGGTCAACCCGGTCCTGATCATGGCGCTGGCCCCGGTCTTCGCCGCCTTCTGGCTGGCGCTGAACCGGCGTGGCAAGGAGCCGAGCACGATCGTGAAGTTCAGCTCCGGTCTGGTGCTGGTCGGTGCGTCGTTCTTCCTCTTCCTGATGCCGCTGACGATCGCCACGGACGGCCACAAGGCCGCCGCGATGTGGCTGGTCGCGATCTACTTCGTGCAGACCGTCGCCGAACTGACGCTGTCCCCGGTCGGTCTCTCCGTCACCACGAAGATGGCTCCGGCCAAGTACGCGAGCCAGATGATGGGTGTCTGGTTCCTCGCCGTCACCGCCGGTGACTGCACCACGGGTCTGCTCTCCATCGCGGGTGTCGACCTCAACGGCACCGGGATCGTCGCTCTGCAGGCCGCCCTCGCGGCGGCCGCGGGTGTCGCGATCTTCCTGTACCGCAACAAGGTCAAGCAGCTCATGGGCGACGTGCACTGAGGCACTGAGGCGCTGAAGCACTGAAGGGCCGCTGCACCGGATCGTCGGTGCAGCGGCCCTTCGCGTATCCGGCGGCTCAGCTCACCGGGTGCCGCGCAGCCTGCGCCACGGGGTGAACGTGAACACGGCACCGCCCAGCAGGATCGCCGTACCGGCGACCAGGCCGAGTGCGCGCAGGGTGCCGTTGTCCTCGGCGCCGGTCTCGGCCAGTCCGCCTCCGGAGTCCGTACCGCCACCGGTCGTGGCGCCGCCCGTGTCCGAGCCGCCCACGGCCCCGCCGGGCTGGGACGAGGTGTCCAGCTCCAGGGAGACCGCGACGCCGGCGGGCGGGGTGCAGGTCGTCGTCGTGCCGAGCGCCTTCACGGTCAGCACGCCGGGGCTGAGGGTGGACTTACCGCTCGCGCCCGGCTTGTACGTACCCGTGAGATCGGGGATCTCGATCGGTTCACCGGACTTGATGGGCTCCTTGTTGGTGGGGCCCTCGACATGGACCGTGCCCTTGTCGGCTCCGCCGAGCTTGACCTCCATGGAGGGCTTCACGGAATCGGCCGGGATGTCGGCGGGGCTGTCCATGACCGACTTGCCGAACTTCACCGTGAGGTCGAAGCTGCCGCCGTTCCTCTTCGCGTTGATCTTCACCGGGGAGGTGGCGTTCTTGTCACCGATCGGCGTCCTGCAGGCGTACGCGACAGACACCTCCTTGCCCTCGAAGTCGGTCTGACCACCACCGCCGCCGCTCGCCCCGGCGGTGGTGCCGCCCGAGCCACTGCCTCCGGTGTCCGTACCGCCGGCCGTCGTGCCCGCTGTCGTTCCCCCTGCGGCCGTCGTGCCGCCCGCCGTGGTGGAGCCGGTGGTCGTCCCGCCCCCTGTCGTACCGGTGGTCGTCCCGCCCCCTGTCGTACCGGTGGTCGTCCCGCCCGCTGTCGTGCCGGTGGTCGTCCCGCCCGCCGTCGTACCGCCACCGTCCGTGACCTTGATCGTCGCGCCCGGCTGAACGGCCTCCTTCGGGGAGCACTTGGTGTCGGTGGAGATCGGCTTCGACACGTTGATGTTGTACGCGCCCGGCGTCAGCGTGATCTCACCGGCCTTCTCCAGCTTCAGCGTGCCCTTCATGTCGGGCAGCACCATGGCGCTGTTCTTGGGGATCGGCGGGTTCTGCCGTGGCCCTTCCATCTGCAGTGTTCCCGTGGCCGCGCCGCCGACCTCGATGGTGCCGGTCGGCTTGACCGTGTCCTTCGCCAGGTCCAGGACGTCGGGGTTCCTGGAAGCGGCCTGGACCGTCTTCCACACCACCTCGACGCTGTCCCCGACCTTTGCCTCGGCGGGCGCGGTCAGCTGCACCTCGGTCGTGCCCTGCACAGGAGGCAGTCCGGAGATGGATGGCGGTATGCACTCCGTCTTGTACGAGACGTCGGCGGCCAGGGCTGGGCTCGCGGCCAGCAGGATCCCCGCGCCGCCGAGCATCAGCGCGACTCCGGCCGCGCTCATCCTCCGTTGCGTGCTCACGAATGTCCCTTCGTCGTGGGTCTGTTCTCTGACGGTGCGGAATCCGGTGTGAACCACGGCAGCGCGGCCGTGGTGGTCGCGCCCGTGGCGGGTCCTGCCGCGGACGCTGTCGAGGGGGTCTCCGGGGCGCGCGGTCCCCGGCGCAGCCTCGGCAGCTTCGCCGTCACGTCGGCCGACAGCGGATGGCGGTGGCGGCCGGCGCGGGCCGGCGTGTACGCGGCGCGGGGCCGCACCTTGTCGACGATCGCCATGCCGATGCGGAACACCGCGGCCGGTACGACGACGCAGAGCAGGATCCAGAAGAGCGTGACGCCCCAGGGGCGGCCCACCCCCCACGGCTGTTCGGCCAGTGTTTTCGTCCCGTACCGCAGGGAGATCCGGTAGTCGCCGTGGGCGCCCGCCGTCAGTTCGACCGGCAGTGCGATCCGTGCCTTGCGGCCGGGCGCGATGGTGCCGCGCCACTGCCGCTCCTCCCACTGCGGGGCGAAGACGCCGTGAGCGGTGCCGACCCGGAAGACCGGGTCCTTGACCGGCGCCGAACCGAGGTTGCCCACGGTGAAGACGAGTTGCCGGGAGGGCGGGGCGCCGAACCAGGTGAGGATTCCGCTGTCGCCCTCCAGCCGGGTGGTGGCGAGCACCGCGAGCTTTCCGCCGTTCGTCTGTTCCGGCAGTGGGGCGACGGGGTGTCCGGCGACGACGAACCCGGCGTCGGCGGCTGCCTGTTCCCCGGTGACCGTCGCGACATGCACCACGCAGGGGCACGGCCTGGGCGGTTCGGATACCGGCATCTTCTTGCTGAAGGCGCCCCTGGCGTCGGTGGTGACGGCGCGTCCGTCGGCGTTGGCGCAGGAGTTGGTGCCGCCGATGACGCCCGTGCCGGGGGCGGACTGTCCGCAGATCAGCATCATCAGCAGGGTGTTCGGCCGCCATCCGGTGCCCTTGACGGTAATGTCACCGCCCTTGCCCGCCTGCTGCTCGGAGAGGGTGACCGCGGGCTTTCCGTCCGCCGCGCGGGCGCCGGGCGCGGGCAGGAGCAGCAGGGCGGGCAGCAGCGCGACGAGGAGCGCGGCGGCCCACCGGTGGCTGTCGCGCCGGAGGGACGCCGGTCCGATCTGTCGTCTCACGATTCCGCTCCCGCCTTCACCAAGTGCCTTCTCTCTGCCGTGGTTCGAGCTGCGTCGCCGTGGTCCGGGCCGTCGTCGCCCGGTGGGCGGCGGTGGCTGCGCCGCAGCCGGTACGCGTACGCGCCTGCGGCGGCCGCGGCCAGGACCAGGGCGCCACCGGCCACCGGCGCCCAGGGGACGAGGACCGCCCGGACTGTCGCCTCGCTGTGCGCTCCGCCCGCGGCGGTGACGCGGAGCCGGACGGTGGCGGAATCGAGGGCGGGGGGGTTCCGCCACGGTTCGGTGAGTTTCACCCGCTGTCCGGGCAGCAGGTCCACCGGAAGGTTCCGCGCCTCGCGCCGCAGCAGGGTGCCGAAGACCCCGTCCGCGCTGACGGCGAGGCGCGGGGCGAGGGCCGCGTTGCCCCGATTGACGAGGGTGTAGTGGATGGTCCGCCCGGACACGCTGACGTCCTCCAAGGTCAGCGCGGTCAGCGTGGGCCCGCTGACCCGCAGATGGACGCGTACGCCCACCGAGCGCCCGGAGTGCTCGGCGACGATCGCCCCCGGGTGGTCGCCGGGTGACGCACCTGCCGGGACGGTGACGGAGAACGGCACCTCGGCGCGGGTACGGGCGGGGACGGTGATCCGGTCCGCGGCGAGCCGCAGCCAGGCGCCGGTCCCGGTGGAGTCCTTCGTTCCGCGTACGGCGAGGTCACCGCTCCCGGAGTTGTACGCATCCGCCCCACGCAGTCGCACGGCGACCGGGGCGGTGCCCGGGTTGGTGACGGAGAGCCGGTCCTGCAGCACGGTGCCGGGCAGTCCCTCCAGATAGAAGTACGGTCTGCCGCCGTCCTCGCCGCTCCGGTTCCCGGCGCCCACCGCGGGCTGCGCCGTCCAGTCCGCGCCGCTCCGGTCGGCGGCGGTCGCCGGGTTCGCGGTCAAGGCGCAGGCGAAAGCGCACAACAGGGCTGCGAGAACGGCTCGGACGGCGTGACCGGTCGACGGTGACATAGGGGCGGGCTCCCTGCTGCGTACAGAACGGGCGTGTACGTACGGACGGCGCGCGGCGGCTCCGTGGAGCTCAGCCCGCGGCCCGTTGTCCGCGCCTGGTCAGCCACAGCACCCCGGCCGCACCGGTCAGCAGTACCGTGCCGCCGAGCGTCCCGAGCGCCATCGCCGAGTCGAGCGGTCCGGTCTTCGGCAGGGTCGTTTCCGAGGTGTCCTTCGAGCCGCCCGCCGCCGTCACATCGAGTTCGAGCGACGGCTTCGGACTGTTGCCCGGCGTGCAGGTCGTGGTCGTACCGAGCGCCTTGATGGTGAGGACCCCGGCCGTGAAGCCGACCTTGCCGCTCTTCCTCGGGGTGTACGTACCCGAGAGGTCACTGATCTTGATCGGGGTGTTCGCCGGGATCGCCGCGGAGTTCGCCGGTCCCGAGACCTGGACCTGACCCGATTCGGCGCCGCTCAGCCGGATGACAGCGCTGGGCTTCATGGCGCCCTTGCCCAGCTCGACGGGGCTGGACGAGACGCCCTTCTGGAAGGACATCGTGAGCGTGTAACTGCTGCCGCTCTTCACGCTCTTGATGTCGATGGGCGAGACCGCGCTCTTGTCGCCGATCGGCGTCTTGCACTTGTAGTCGACGTCCACGACCGTGGCGTGGGCGGCGGGCGCGGCCAGCAGCACCACCGAGCCGGCCAGCGCGGACGCCAGCGCGAGAGCTGTTCGCTTCGGGTACGGCACCTCAGTTCCCCTCATGCCGGAAGTCGCCGCGCGCCGTATCACTCCGACGCAAGTTACTGACGACACATCAGATTGGGCGCTCAAGGTACGCCTGGGGCCGTATGGAGGGAAGACAAAGAGCGCGCCGATCCGGCGCGCTCTTCGTGGGCAGGAAGGAGGGGCCGTACGGCCCGACGGTTCGGGTGATGACTACGCGGGGGCGGCCAGCTCCGCCCATACGGTCTTGCCGGGCTCGCCCGGCACCCGCTGGACACCCCAGTCCAGGCAGAGCCGCTGCACGATGAACATGCCGTGCCCGCCGGGCCGGCCCGCCCGGTGCGGGGTGCGTGGCGCGGGCTGTCCCGCACCGCCGTCGACGACCTCCACCCGCAGCACCTTCGAGGTGCAGGCGATGCGAAGCTCCTCGGGGCCTTCCGCGTGCAGGCAGGCGTTCGTGACCAGTTCGGAGACGACCAGCAGGACGTCCTCGGCGGCTGCGCGCCGGTCGGCGCTCGACGCCGGGAGCCAGCCCCAGTCGTGGAGTGCCTGACGGGCGAAATCGCGGGCCGTCGGCACGATGCCGCTGACCTCCCGCAGGGGCAGCGTGCGCCACCGCCGGTCGACGGGCCCGGAGGAGGCTGCGTCGGCGCCGTCGCCCGCGCCCTCCGGCTCCCGGCCGAGGTCGCCCGGCGGATGCTGCCGGGTGGTGCTCATCAGCGCTTCACCTCACCGATTCACCATGTCGCCATTGAACAGTTACAGATACAGATACGGGTGCGGCTGCCGAAACGGGCACCGACCGCATACGGAGTGTGCAGGCCACTCGGGTCACACGAGGTTCGCCGGGGTGTCTCCTGCCCGGCCGTATCGTGACAACACCCACTTCGCCCATGCGGAATGCGTGAGGCAGGCGACACCCGGGACGGCTGAGACTGCGCTCCGGGCCACGATCAGGTGTCCAGCGCCGATTCGAGGGAGTCGTGGACGGTGAAGACCGCCTCGGCCCCGGTGATCTCGAAGACCCTCGCCACCACCGGCAGCATTCCGGCCAAATGGACGCCTCCCCCGGCCGCCTCCGCCTTGAGGCGGGCACCGAGCAGCACATTGAGCCCGGTGGAATCACAGAATTCGAGTCGCGAACAGTCGACCACCAGTCGGGTCCGTCCTTGTTCGACCGCGCTCTCCAAGGGTTCGCGGAGCAGATCGGCCGTGTGGTGATCCAGCTCACCCACCGGCGTCACCACCTCGCTGCGCCCCTCTGTCCGGACCTCGACCCGAAGTCGACCCCGGTTCGCACTGCCGACCGTCTGGCGGTCCATGCCCGTCCCTCTTCGCCGTTCGTCACTGCCTGCGTCACCGTGCGCGTCACTCTCTGCGATGGCGCGTGCGGTTGCGTGTGTAGCTGTCGCTGACGTTCGTAAAACACTACGCGTTCCGTACGGCACACGGTAGCCGAAGACCTCAACAAACCGGACATATAGCCTCAATTGGCGGTTGTATCTGCACGTCCGGACCGGGTAAGGGTAGAGGGACACCCGAAACACAACCGGCTTTGGAGGCGCCGCTTCACCGCAGGAACACGTATGGGCATCGGCAGCCATATGCCGAGAACGATGGAGGAGACCATGTCACCCCGGCTCGACGGACCGCGTACCCACATCGCGACGTCAGCATGTCCTCAGGGACTGACCGAATCAGACTCCCCTGCCGCGGTCGCCATACCCGCTCCGCGCCGCAGCACCAGCAGCACCAGCAGCACCAGCGACATCGGCAGCGCCAAGGGCAGCGACGATCTCGAAGGACTTCCCGAGATCCCGCCGTACGACGAAGTGGGCGCACTGGACGCCCGGGCTCTGTCGAAGACACTCTTCGCGCGGCTCGAATCCCTCGAAGAGGGCACCCACGAGTACGCGTACGTACGCAACACACTCGTCGAACTGAACCTGGCCCTGGTCAAGTTCGCCGCCTCACGGTTCCGCTCCCGCAGCGAACCGATGGAGGACATCATCCAGGTCGGCACCATCGGCCTGATCAAGGCGATCGACCGGTTCGAGCTGAGCCGGGGCGTCGAGTTCCCGACCTTCGCGATGCCGACCATCATCGGCGAGATCAAGCGATTCTTCCGCGACACCACGTGGTCCGTGCGCGTCCCGCGCCGACTGCAGGAGCTGCGGCTCGACCTGGCCAAGGCGGGCGACGAACTCGCCCAGCAGCTCGACCGGGCACCCACCGTGGGCGAACTCGCCGACCGCCTCGGACTCACCGACCACGAGGTCGTCGAAGGCATGGCCGCGAGCAACGCGTACACCGCGAGCTCGCTCGACGCCAAGGCCGAGGAGGACGAGACCGAGAGCGCGCTGGCGGACCGGATCGGCTACGAGGACCACGGACTCGAAGGCATCGAGTACGTCGAGTCCCTGAAGCCGCTGATCGCCGCGCTGCCCGGTCGCGACCGGAAGATCCTCTCGCTCCGCTTCGTCGCCAATATGACGCAGTCGGAGATCGGCGACGAACTCGGCATTTCCCAGATGCACGTCTCGCGGCTGCTCTCCCGGACGCTGGTCAAGCTCAGGAAGGGCCTGACTCTGGAGGAATGATCCCGGAGTTCCCCGCGCCCCAGCGGGACCACTTGCGGAAGGACCTGCCCGACAAAGGGCAGGTCCTTCCGCATGCGGCTGAAGAGTGAAAGTCGGGTTCTTCCAATTCGGGGGCGAGGCCGGAGACATCGCTCAGAGAGCGCGTTCACCGCGCTGTCGGACCGCCTGGACCAGGGGGACGCCCGGCCGGTAGGCGAGGTGGACATGGCTGGGGGCGTCGAGGAGGACCAGGTCGGCGCGGGCGCCCGGGGTGATGCGGCCGATGTCCGTGCGGCGCAGGGCCGCCGCGCCGCCCGCGGTGGCGGACCAGAGGGCCTCGTCGGGGGTCATGCCCATGTCGCGTACGGCCAGGGCGATGCAGAAGGGCATGGACGAGGTGAACGACGAGCCCGGGTTGCAGTCCGTGGACAGCGCGACGGTGGCACCCGCGTCGAGGAGGCGGCGGGCGTCGGGCCAGTTCGCACGGGTGGAGAACTCGGCGCCGGGGAGGAGCGTGGCGACGGTGTTGCCCTGGGCGAGGGCGTCGACGTCCGCGTCGGTGAGGTGCGTGCAGTGGTCGGCGGAAGCGGCGTCCAGCTCGACGGCGAGCTGGACGCCGGGGCCGTAGGTGAGCTGGTTGGCGTGGACCCGGGGGTGCAGGCCCTTGGCCATGCCCGCGGTCAGGATCGCGCGGGCCTGGTCGCCGTCGAACGCGCCCTTCTCACAGAACACGTCGACCCAACGGGCGTACGGGGCACAGGCGTCGAGCATCGGCCCGGTGACCAGGTCGACGTACCCGGCGGGATCGTCGGCGTAGTCCGGGGGGACGACGTGGGCGCCGAGGTAGGTGACCTCGTCGGTGTGGCGGGCGGCGATGCGCAGGGCGCGGGCCTCGTCCTCGACGGTGAGCCCGTAGCCGGACTTGGTCTCGAACGTGGTGGTGCCCTGGCGGAGCGCCTCGTCGAGATAGCGGACGACGTTGGCGTCCAGCGCGTCGTCCGTGGCGGCGCGGGTGGCGGCGACCGTGGTGCGGATACCGCCCGCGGTGTAAGGGCGGCCGGACATCCGGGCGTTGAACTCCTCCGTGCGGTCGCCCGCGAAGAGGAGGTGGGAGTGGGAGTCGACGAATCCCGGGATCACCGCGCGGCCGCCCACGTCGACGGCGTTGTCAGTGGCGGGTGCTTTCCTTGATTCACCGGTCCAGACGACCCGGTCGCCCTCGATGACGACGGCCGCGTCCAGGATCAGGCCCAGAGGGGAACCGTCACCGAGGGAGGGGTCGTTGGTGACCAGACTGGCGATGTTGGTGATGGCGGTCGTCGTCATCGGGGGACTGTTCTCCTTGCGGGGGTCCGGGGTCAGCCGTGCAGGACGGCGATGGCCGAGGCGAGTGCTGCGGGGACGTCCTCGACGAGCGTGTGCTGCCCGTCGCGGACGATGTGGCGGCCTGCCACGACCGTATGGCGCACATCGGCCGCGGAGGCGGCGAATACGACTGCTTCGGCAGCCAGTCGAGGCACCGGTCCCGCTGTTCTGACGGAGTCCAGGGCGACGGTGGTGAAGTCGGCGAGCGCGCCCGGTTCCAGGGTGCCCGCGTCGGACCGGCCGAGGGCGGCGTGCCCGTCGACGGTGGCGGCGCGCAGCAGTGCGGCCGCTGTCCAGTGGCCGCGGGCATGGGTGCGCAGACGCTCGTTGAGCTCCATCGCGCGGGCCTCTTCGAAGAGGTCGATCACGGCGTGGCTGTCACTCCCGAGGGAGAGCGGCGAGCCGGCGCGCTGCAGGGCGACGGCGGGTCCGATGCCGTCGGCGAGGTCGCGTTCGGTCGTGGGGCACATGCAGGTGCCGGTGGCCGAGACGCCGAGCAGCGCGATGTCCTCACTGCTGAGGTGGGTGTTGTGGATGCCGGTGGTGCGCGGGCCGAGAACCCCGTGGTCGGCGAGGAGCCGAGTGGGGGAACAGCCGTGGGCTGCCTGGCAGGCGTCGTTCTCCGCGGTCTGTTCGGAGAGGTGGACGTGGAGGGGCGCCTGCCGCTCCTCGGCCCACTTCGCCACGGTCGCGAGCTGCCCGGCGGGCACGGCTCGTACGGAGTGGACGGCCGCGCCGATCAGGGCGTGGTCGCTTCCCTTGAGCAGGGAGGCGCGTTCGGCCCAGGCGTCCGCGGTAGTGTCGGAGAAACGCAGCTGGTGCTGGTCGGGCTCCCGGTACCGGCCGGCCCGCTGCCCGAATCCGGCGGCGAG
This sequence comes from Streptomyces sp. NPDC057486, assembly GCF_042802415.1. Classification (NCBI taxonomy): domain Bacteria; kingdom Bacillati; phylum Actinomycetota; class Actinomycetes; order Kitasatosporales; family Streptomycetaceae; genus Streptomyces; species Streptomyces sp. NPDC057486. Next base: position 25,719 of record NZ_JBHVEE010000014.1, read on the forward strand.
ATAGGCCGTGTCCAGCAGGGTGATCCGGATCCCGGCCGCCTCGGCGGCGGCGATCAGGGCTTCGCCCATCGCGTTGGGGTTGTTGTACGGTGCCCCGCCCGGCGCGTGGTGCAGGTAGTGGAACTCACCCACCGCGGTGATGCCGGCCAGCGCCATCTCGGCGTACACGGCACGGGCCAGGTCGTAGTACGTGTCGGGGGTGAGCCGGGCCGCGACCTGGTACATGAGCTCGCGCCAGGTCCAGAAGGTGCCGGAGCCGACCTGGACGGTGGAGCGCAGGGCGCGGTGAAAGGCGTGCGAATGAGTGTTGGCGAGACCCGGCACCGTGAGCCCGCGCAGCACGGTGGCGCCCCGCGGCGGGGCGTCGACACCGGTGCGGATTCCGGCGATCCGCCCGTCGGCGACGTCCAGGGTCACGCCCGGCTCGACATGGGTGCCGAGCCAGGCGTGGGACATCCAGAACGTGGCGGTGCGGTGCGCGCCCGTCGGTGTCGTTGTCAGCTGCACGCGAGACCTTCCAGTACATCGGCGAGGGCGATCACCCCGGCGGTGCAGTCGTCCTCGGCGGCGTACTCGGCCGGCGAGTGCGAGATCCCGGTGGGGTTCCGTACGAACAGCATGGCGGTAGGGACCGAAGCGGACAAAATACCCGCATCGTGTCCGGCGCCGGTGCCGAGGACGGGCACGGCCCTGCCCGCGTCGTCGCCGCCCCGGCCGGTCAGGATCTTGCCGAGTTCGTCACGCAGGGCGTGCTGGAACTCCACGACGGGCGTGAAGGACTCCCGTACGACATCGAGATCGATGCCCGCACGCTCGGCGTGCTCCCTGGCGGCCCGCTCGATGCCGGTGACGACGGCGTCGAGGGTGTCCTGGTCGGCGGCGCGCGAATCGAGCCAGCCACGGACGAGCGAGGGGATGGCGTTGACGCCGTTCGGCTCGACGGCGATCTTCCCGAAGGTGGCGAGGGCGCCGGTGAGCTCCGCCTCACGACGGGCGGCCAGCACGGTCTCGGCGTACGTGAGCATCGGGTCGCGTCGGTCGACGAGCCGGGTGGTCCCCGCGTGGTTGGCCTCGCCCCGGAAGTCGAACCGCCAGCGGCCGTGCGGCCAGATCGCGGAGGCGATACCGACCGGGTCACCGGTGAGGTCGAGGGAGCGCCCCTGCTCGACATGGAGCTCGACGAAAGCGCCGATACGGGCCAGCCGTTCGGGGTCCGGGCCGATGGCGTCGGGGTCGTACCCGGCCGCCTCCATGGCCCGCGGCAGCGTGATGCCGTCGCCGTCGCGGAGCTGGTGCGCCTTCTCGACGGTCAGCTGCCCGGCGGCGAGCCGGGACCCGACGCAGGCGAGCCCGAACCGGGCCCCTTCCTCGTCACCGAAGTTGGTGATGGCGAACGGCCGGGTGAACTCGACTCCTCTGCGGCGGAGTTCGTCGAGCGCCGCGAAGGAGGAGACCACACCGAGCGGTCCGTCGAACGCACCGCCGTCGGGCACGGAGTCGAGATGCGACCCGGTGACGACGGCGTCGTCACCGAGCGGATCCCCGAGCCAGGCCCACTGATTCCCGTTCCGGTCGACCTCGTACCCGAGCCCACGCGCTTCGGCCTGCTCCCGGAACCACACCCGGCAGTCGGCATCGGCACCGGTCCAGGCGTACCGCCGGTACCCACCGCTCCCGGCGTGGCGTCCGACGGGGGCAAGTTCCTTCCACATGTCCTGGAAGGACGGCTGCCCGCCCCGTCCCGGTCCCTGCGGACCATGGGGAAGGGTGGGCGCCGGGGAACCCTCGGCCTCCACGGAGCCGCCTCCGCCCGGCAGGCTCACTGCCCCTCCGTCATGGGAACCCGCACGCCCTTGTCCGCGGCAACGGACTCCGCGATGTCGTACCCCGCGTCGACGTGCCGGATGACCCCCATTCCGGGGTCGTTCGTCAGCACCCGGCGGATCTTCTCGCCCGCCAGCTTCGTACCGTCGGCCACGGTCACCTGACCGGCGTGGATGGAGCGCCCCATCCCGACGCCGCCGCCGTGGTGGATGGAGACCCAGGAGGCGCCGGACGCCACGTTGACCATGGCGTTCAGCAGCGGCCAGTCCGCGATGGCGTCAGACCCGTCGAGCATCGCCTCGGTCTCGCGGTACGGGGACGCCACCGACCCGCAGTCCAGGTGGTCGCGGCCGATCGCCAGCGGTGCGGCCAGCTCGCCGGAGGCCACCATGTCGTTGAACCGCTCACCGGCGCGGTCGCGCTCGCCGTAGCCGAGCCAGCAGATCCGGGCGGGCAGACCCTGGAAGTGGACGCGCTCACCGGCCATCTTGATCCACCGGTGCAGCGACTCGTTCTCCGGGAAGAGCTCGAGCATCGCCTTGTCGGTCTTGTGGATGTCCGACGCCTCGCCGGACAGCGCGGCCCACCGGAACGGGCCCTTGCCCTCGCAGAACAGCGGCCGGATGTACGCGGGCACGAACCCGGGGAAGTCGAATGCCCGGTCGTAGCCCGCGAGCTGGGCCTCGCCGCGGATCGAGTTGCCGTAGTCGAAGACCTCGGCCCCGGCGTCCATGAAGCCGACCATCGCCTCGACGTGCTTGGCCATCGCCTCGCGTGCCCGCTGCGTGAAGTCCGCGGGCTTCTCGGCGGCGTACGAGGCCATGTCGTCGAAGTCGACGCCGATCGGGAGGTACGCGAGCGGGTCGTGCGCGCTGGTCTGGTCGGTGACGATGTCGATCGGGGCGCCCTCGGCGAGCATCCGGGGCAGCAGCTCCGCCGCGTTGCCGAGCAGCCCGATGGAGAGCGGCTTGCGCGCGTCGCGCGCCTCGGTGGCGAGCTGGAGCGCGTGCTCCAGGGAGTCGGCGCGCACGTCCAGGTAGCGGTGCTCGATGCGGCGCTCGATGGCGCGCGGGTCGCAGTCGATGCAGATCGCGACGCCGTCGTTCATGGTCACGGCGAGCGGCTGGGCGCCACCCATGCCGCCGAGCCCGGCGGTCAGGGTGATCGTCCCGGCCAGCGTCCCGTTGAACTTCTTGGCGGCGACGGCGGCGAACGTCTCGTAGGTGCCCTGCAGGATGCCCTGCGTACCGATGTAGATCCACGACCCGGCCGTCATCTGGCCGTACATGGTGAGTCCGAGCGCCTCCAGGCGGCGGAACTCCTCCCAGTTCGCCCAGTCGCCCACCAGGTTGGAGTTGGCGATCAGGACGCGCGGCGCCCACTCGTGGGTCTGCATGACACCGACCGGGCGCCCGGACTGGACGAGCATCGTCTCGTCCTGCTTGAGCGTCCGCAGCGTGCGCACCATCGCGTCGAACGAGCGCCAGTCGCGGGCCGCCTTGCCCGTGCCGCCGTAGACGACGAGCTTGTCGGGGTGCTCGGCGACCTCGGGGTCGAGATTGTTCTGCAGCATGCGGAGGGCGGCTTCCTGCTGCCATCCCAGGGCGCTCAGTTCGGTACCGCGCGGTGCCCGTACGGGGCGGGGTCCTGACATGACAATGCCTCCTCGCGACTGTGTTGCATCTATTCACATCCTGCTGTCCTGAATACTTGTAGTCAACAGGCGCGCCCGAAAGACCTGCCCCGAACACGGGATGCGGCACCGAACGCGGACAGAACACGGCAGGGGCGGCGGCGGCTCCGACCGTTTCCGATCGCCTCCCGCATGTACCAATGGAAAATGCCAGAACTCCCACCTGGCGCAGGCACGTTGCGTAGCCTCTGGGTCACAGCCGCACGTCATGTCGGGAGGGAATCCGCGTGCCCGGAATCGACGAGTGTCTGCTCGAAGTCATGAGGCTGCCCGGTGCCCGCGGCGCCGCGGTGGTCGACTGGACGAGCGGTCTCGCCCTAGGCACCATCGGCGACTCGCCCAACGGCGATCACGAGGCGACCGCCGCCGAGACGGCCGAGGTGGCGCGCATGGCGGCGGAGCAGCCCGTGTTCGCCCTCTCCGCCCCGGAACCCTTAACAGGCCCGGGCGAGAACGACGTTACCGCGACGGGCGCCGCGCCACCTGTGGAAGACGTCATCGTCACGACCCGCGCCGGCTACCACATCATCCGATTCGTCGAGACGGCCTTCGACAGCAGCGTCTTCCTGCATCTGTGGCTCGACCGCTCCGACGGCAACCTGGCGCTGGCCCGGATGAGGCTGGGCGAGATGGCGGAGCGGCTGGTCCTGGCATGAGAACCGGCGCGCCCGAGAGAACGCCTCCCGCGAGAACCTCACCCGAGAGCACCTCTCCCGTGACAGCAGCCTCCACCCTCTCTCCCATGCTCCAGCGTCTCGCCGCCGAACGCGCCACCGGCGCCCTGATGCGCGACCGCGGCACGCTCTACCTCGTCGACGGCCAGGTCGTGCACGCCGAGAGCCCCTCGACACCAGGCCTGGACATCCTGCTCACCGCGAGCGGCGCCCTGCACCGCGACGGCTGGTGGGACGCGGTCGCCCGGGCGGGCGCCGGGCAGCGGGTCGGCCGCTACCTGGTGGACAGCGGACGAATACCCGGCGGCGCACTGGAGCTCTGCCACTTGAGTGCGCTGTACGACGCCGCCTTCTTCGCCCTCGCCCCCACCCGCACCCCGGCCCGGTTCCGCTACGGGGTCTCGCACTGGATCGGTCCCGTGCACCCCGTCCCCGTCGATGCCGTGCAGCGCGAGACGCTCCGGCGCCGGGAGCTGCTCGACCGGATCTGGCCCGACGCAGTGACCGACACCGCCCCGCTCGCCCGGGCGGCCCATCCCGTCGACGCTCCTGTCCCGTCGCGCCGGCGCCGCGTACTCGACCTGGTGGACGGAGTGCGCACGGCACCCGACATCGCCCAGCACCTGGGCCGCTCGGCGTTCCACATCCTCGTCGACCTTCGGCGGCTCACGGCCGCCGGACTGGTCGAAGCGGTCCGGCAGACGGCGGCCCCGTCCGCCTCCGCGCCCGGCCGGATCACGCTTCCCGAGGTCACGGCCGACCCCGACGTCGCCCTGCTGCGCCGACTCAGAGACGCATTGGAGGCCCTGTGATACGCGCGCTCAGACAGCGTGCCGGGAGGAGACAGCTGATGGTTCCCGAGGCCGAGGTCCAGGGCGTCCTGGACGAACTCCAGCGGCTGCGGGCCCGGGTGCCGCTCCTCGCGGGCGCGCTGGCCGCCAGCACCGACGGCCTCGTCCTGGCGCAGGACACCCCGGGAGTCGAGGCGGAGGGTGTGGCCGCGCTCACCGCGGCCGCGCTCGGCGTCGCGCTCCGGATGGCGGAGGCGACCGGCCGGGGCGGCTTCCGCGAACTGCTCGTACGCGGCGAGACCGGCTACATCGCCACCTACGCGGCGGGCTCATCCGCCGTCCTCACACTCCTGGCCGAGGACCGGATCAACGTCGGCCGGCTCCACCTGGAAGGCCGCCGGGCGAGCGCCCGGATCGGCGAACTGGTCGACGCCACGCTGAAACGCACCGCACAACCCGCGCCGGCCACGCATGCCCCGCGTCCACGGACCCCACCCTCCGGCCCCCTCCCGCACCGCACGTAGCACCAGTCGCACCGCACCGGGAACGCCAGAAACGGAGCCGGTCACCTCGGCCGGCAAGGAAAGGAAACGAGCACTCATGGCCAACACCGAAGCGTCGCTCAAGGAAGCAATGACGTCCATCGAGGGCACCCTCGGTGTCGCACTCGTCGACTACACCAGCGGCATGGCGCTGGGCACCCTCGGCGGCGGAAAGGACTTCAACCTGGAGGTCGCTGCCGCGGGCAACACGGATGTCGTGCGCGCCAAGCTCCGCACCATGGAACATCTCGGCATCAAGGACGAGATCGAGGACATCCTGATCACCCTCGGTGCCCAGTACCACCTGATCCGGCTGCTCAAGGCGCGCGGCAACAACGGTCTCTTCCTCTACCTGGTGCTGGACGGCGGCCGCGCCAACCTGGCGATGGCCCGCCACCAACTGAAGCGGATCGAGGCCGAACTGGAGGTCTGACCTCCGCAGACCGCCCTCAGCGGCGCCGCGCCCCACCGGGCGCGGCGTCGCCCGCCACCGGCCCGGTCGTCCGGTATGCCGCGACCTGCTTGCCCGCGGGCCGTCCGTTCTCCACCCAGTCGGTCCGCACCCAGTACAGGACCTCGTCCTTCCGCTCCCGCTGCCCGATCCGGACGGACTTGGCCCAGAGGCCGGCCCCCGCGCCCGCGAGCATCAGCCCACCGGCGCCGGGCAGCACGACTCCGCCGGCGATCGCCACGAGGACCCCGCCCAGCAGCCACCACCGGTGCCCGCGCCGCCAGTTGCGTACGGTCACGGCCCGGTCCTGGAGGAAGTCCGTCCGACCGGCACGGGTGGCGGCCCTCGCCAGCTCCGCGTACCTGCGCCCGCGTGCGAGCGCCACCACAACCGCGGTGATCAGGAAGAGCGCGGCTCCGGCGAGCAGTCCGATCCGACGACCGGTGAGCCCCGGGACGAGCGCACCGACGGCGGCGGCAAGCAGCCCCGGCCACCACAGCGGTGCGGCTCCGGCCCGTACGATCACGGCCACCCTCGCCAGCGACTGCGCTCCGCGCCCCACGTCGGTACCCCTCTCGACAGCCATCGATGCTGATTCCCGGGGCGCAGATTAATGGCCGTATCTGAGCGGTGTCTGAGAATCGGCGAGGAATGCCGACCACCGGCCGGACTTCCCTCAGCACCGGACACCCGCCCTGCCGTCCTCGCCCCGGCGCAGGCGGACGCGCCTCCGCGGAGCCGTTCCCAGCCGGCGAATTCCCGGGCCCTTCAGCACCGGAAACGATCACGTTCCGGACGCCGACGACCGCCCGCCCAGCCGCAGACCCGACGTCGGCATCGGCATCGGCCGTCCGCCCGGTCCCCCGGGCGGCGACGACAACCCCCGGGCGGCTCACCCCGGCGGGAGGCCCGGCAGCCACATCCCGTGCGTCACGCCCTCATTCCACGAACAGCCCGCGCGCCGCCGCCCGCGCGTCGAACTCCTCCAGCCGCGCCTGCGCGTCCGGCAGGTCGTCGCACATCGCCTCCAGCAGCACCCGGCCCAGCAGCATCGGCGCGCACGCCGTGTCGAAGGCGAGTCCGGTGCCGACGGCGGCGGGAATCAGCAGGTCGCTGTGTTTGGCCACCGGGGCGAACGCCGAATCGGCCACCGACACCACGGCCAGTCCCTGCTCCTGGGCGTACGCGAGCGCGTCCACGACCTCCTTGGGATGGCGCGGCAGCGCGAAGCAGACCAGCGCGCTCGCCCCCGCCCGGCATGCGGCGTCGATCCGGTCGTGCAGCATGCTGCCGCCCTCGTCGAGCACTCGCACATCCGGGTGGACCTTGGCCGCGAAGTAGCCGAAGCCCCGCGCCTGCGAGGAGGCGGCGCGCAGCCCGAGCACCGGCAGCGGGCGCGACGCGGCGAGCAGCCGCCCCGCCCGCTCGACCGGAGTGGGGTCGGCAAGGAGTTCGGCGAGGTGCTGCAGGTTCTCGATCTCGGCGCGGACGGCCTGCTGGTACTCGTTGTACGTGTCGGCGGCGCGCGCACCGCCCTCGACGGGTCCGGGCGCAACCTCCCGCAGATGCTTGCGCAGCGCCGGATACCCGTCGAACCCGAGCGCGACGGCGAACCGGGTGACGGACGGCTGGCTGACCCCGGCCAGCTCGGCCAGCTCCACACTCGACAGAAACGGGACGTCCCCGGCCCTGCGCACCATCGAGTGCGCGATCCGCCGCTGGGTGGGCGTGAGCCGGTGCCCCTCGAAGAGCTGCTGCAACCGCGCGGCCGGGCTGCTCCCGCTCATGCTGTCCCCCTACTGCTCGTGCTGGTGAGATCGGTGTTCCACAGGTCCGTGCAGCGGTCGAGCAGGTACCCGGCCGCCACCTTCACATCATCGGTGAGCGGCCGGTCCGCGAACTCCCCTTCGAGCAGGGAATCGGCCGGCTCGAATCCCCGCCCGACCGGCAGACCGGGATCGGGTCGCAGGTCACGCAGCCGCAACACCCTTACGGCGGAGACGAGTTCGCGGGCGACGACCTGCCGGTGGGCGCCGCACACACGCAGCGTCCGGCGGGCTGCCGGCGAGGCGAAACTCGCCCGCTCCTCCACGCCCCTGGACAGCACGGCGTGGCCGAGCGAGGCGGGCGCGGGGCGGGCGGCGCCGCGGGGAATCCGGACGGCATCGGCGACGGGGAGTGCCTCTCCGCCGAGCTCGACGATGGAGACGGCGTGGTCCGCGGCCCATCCACCGAAGGGCGAGAAGTCCATCATGCGGGACGACATCACGCGCAAACACTCCTCATCCGGACACTCGATCCTGCTTTTCGGGCTTCTATGACCAGTGTTTTACCTCAAGGCATTGACAATCTATTCAGCCAACGAGAACTCTGCATGACTATATGCAGCCGGGGCAAGGGAGCTGATCGCCGACCGCGCGGCGGACTCCACTCCACGGTCCACAGGGCACTGGCCCGCCTGGGCGCCACCCTCACGACAGAGGACCTCACGGAGATGAACCGCCTGGTGGACAAGGACAAGAAGGACCCGGAGGACGTGGCGCACGACTGGGCCGCGGCGCACGGTCCGGCAGAGAAGTAAGAGAAAAGGAGCAATCCCCGATGGCCGACTCCCTCGTCGAGCGCCGCTCGATCGATGTCGTACCGGACGACGAACGGCACGGTACCGCGTTCTCCCAGTTCACCCTCTGGCTCGGAGCGAACCTCCAGATCACCGCGGTGGTCAGCGGCGCACTCGCAGTCATCTTCGGCGGCGGTGCCTTCTGGTCCCTGATCGGCCTGCTGGTGGGCAACCTGCTCGGCGGAGCGGTGATGTCGCTGCACTCGGCGCAGGGCCCCAGGCTGGGCCTGCCCCAGATGATCTCCAGCCGGGCACAGTTCGGGGTGCGGGGCGCGGTCGTGCCGCTGCTCCTGGTCGTCGTGATGTACGTCGGTTTCTTCGCCAGCGGCAGCGTGCTGGCCGGCCAGGCGGTCGGCGAGCTCACCCACCTCGGGCAGACCCCCGGCATCCTCGTCTTCGCGGCGATCACCGCACTGATGGCGGCGATCGGCTACCGGGTCGTCCACGCCCTCGGCCGGGTCGCCAGTGTGGTCTGCGCGCTGGCCTTCATCTATCTCGGTATCCGGTTGCTGGACCGGATCGATCTCGGCGCCGCCCTCGCCGACCGCGCCTTCGACCTGCCGATGTTCCTGCTCGCGGTGTCGATCGCGGCGTCCTGGCAGCTGGCCTTCGGGCCCTACGTCGCCGACTACTCGCGCTACCTGCCGCGCCGTACGAGCTCCCGCGCCACCTTCTGGTGGACGCTGGCCGGCACGACGCTCGGCTCCCAGTGGTCCATGACCTTCGGCGTGCTGGTCGCCGCATCGGCGGGCGCCGCGTTCCTCGACGACCAGGTCAGCTACGTCGTCTCGCTGGGCGGCACCGGGCTGATCGCCTCGCTGCTCTATTTCGTGATCGCTCTCGGCAAGCTGACCATCAACGTGCTGAACACCTACGGCGGTTTCATGTCGATGGTGACCGGGATCAGCGGCTTCCGCGGGCAGCGGGCACTGTCGCAGCGCGGCCGCTCCGCGTACATCGCCGTGATCATGATCGCGGGCACGGCGGTCGCCCTGCTCGGCAAGGACACCTTCCTCGCCTCGTTCAAGGACTTCCTGCTGTTCCTGCTGACCTTCTTCACCCCGTGGTCGGCGATCAACCTCGTCGACTACTACCTGATATCGCGCGAGCGCTACGACATCCCGGCCCTGTCCGACCCGGACGGCCGCTACGGCGCCTGGCGCTGGGACGCACTGACGGTCTACGCGGTCGGCATCGTCGCCCAGCTCCCCTTCCTGGCGACGACCTTCTACACCGGCCCGCTGGTGGAGCCGCTGGGCGGCGCGGACATCTCCTGGGTGATCGGCCTGCTCGTACCGGCCCTGCTGTACTGGCTGCTCGCCCGCCGCGACACCACCCACATTCCGGCCGCCACCATCATGCCGACGGACCGGGTGCCGGTCGGCTGAGCCGAAGGGCGGCTGCGCGCCGACACAGTTGCGGCGGCCCGCCGGCACAGTTGAAGAGACCCGTGCCGCCGGACTGCCGGTGGACGTGGTGTGGCCGGGCGGTCATCCATCCGACTCCGAGCGGTCCGCGCCACGCCACCCGCAAGGACTTCGTGCACGGCGCGGACATCACGACCGGCGAGTGGACGATCTCCACCGACGGCCTGCCCCGGTACGCGCCCGAGGCCCAACAGGGGGGCTAGCCCCACTGCGCCCGGCCCCGCCGCTTCGTACCGTAGGCGCATGGAAGCCCGTGACTCCGAGTTCAAGAAAGAGCTCAATGCCACCCTGCAGGCGCGCAGCGAGCTGGGGCCGGAATACGAGTCCGCGCTCATCGACTCGTTTCTGGAGAAGGTCGAGCAGCGTCTCGACGCCACGCTCGACCGGCGGGTGCGGCGGCACCTGGGCGAGCAGCAGATCAAAGTCGCCCGAGGGGCCCATACGCCCCAGCCGCCGCTGGGCGACTTCGGTGAGCGGTTCGGGTTCGGGATCGTCTCGTTGGTCCTGGCCATCCCGCTGTCCGCGATCGGGGTCGCGAACGCCGGGATCGAGGGACTCGTCGTGGCCTGGCTGGGGATCGTCGGGGTGAACGCCTTCAACGCCGCCCGCAGTCGGCCGTTGTTCCGGCGCTCGGAGAACCGCTCGAAGTCCGACTGGGAGGACTGAGCAGCCGGCTGAGCGCGCGGTGGGTGCGAGGCCGACGCGCGGCTACGCCTGGCGCGTGGGAAGCACGATCAGCTGGCGCAGGTTGACGTGGCGCGGGCGGCTGGTGGTGTACGCGACGAGGTCCGCGATGTCGTCGCCCGACAGTCCGCCCAGCGCGTCGAACATGCCGTCCAGCTGGCTCGACAGCTCCGCGTTGTCGATGTGGCCGGCCAGCTCCGTGTCGGTGAGGCCCGGTTCGATATTGGTGACGCGGACGTCGCGCGGGCCGAGCTCCGTACGCAGGGAAGCCGACAGATGGCTGAGCGCCGCCTTCGTCGCCCCGTACACGGCGTAGTGGGGGAACGTGACGTGCGCGCCGATCGACGAGATGTTCACCAGGTCCGCGGTGCGGCCGTCGGCGGCCGCCGCCACCAGGTCGGGCGTGAAGGCCCGGATGATCCGCAGCGCGCCCGACACATTGGTGTCGAGCATCCGCTGCCATTCGTCGGTGCGGCCCTCGTCCACCGGGTTCGGCAGCATCACTCCGGCCGCGTTGACCACCAGGTCCGCCCGGCCATAGGCGGTGTGCACGCGCTCGGCTGCCGTGTCGACGGACGCCTGGTCGGTGACGTCGGTCACCACTACGAGCGCTTCGCCGCCCTCGGACACGATCTTGGCGGCCACTTCCTCCAGCCGTTCCGCCCGCCGGGCCAGCAGCGCGACCCTTACGCCCTGGGCTGCGAGCAGCGCGGCGGTGGCGGCGCCCATGCCACTGGCTGCTCCGGTGATGACGGCGGTGCGGCCTGCGAGCGTCTCGTACGACATGTCCGTACTCCTTGTACGTGGTGTCCGCCGGGGCGTCTCCCCGGTGGCAGGACCCACCCTCCGCCGTCGCCCGCCCGCTACCCAGGGATGCGTCTTTCCTGGGTCTGCCAGTACCAGGCTCCGTTCCGACCGGTCTCCTACGATCGGGGCATGGACGGGGACCTCGGAGACTTTCTTCGCTCACGACGCGCGCGCATTCAGCCCGAGGACGTCGGCCTACAGGCATACGGCCGCAGGCGGGTTCCCGGGCTGCGCCGCGAGGAGGTCGCGCAGCTCGCGGGGGTGAGCGTCGACTACTACATCCGGCTGGAACAGGGCCGTGGGCCGAGCGTCTCGGACGCGGTGCTCGACGCGATCGCCCGGGTGCTGCGGCTGGATGAGACGGAACAGGCCTATCTGCACACCGTGGCCCGCCCGGCACCGAAGGCACGGACCGGGCGGCCGGCCAACGCCGCCCAGCGGGTCCGGCCCGGTCTGCGGCTGCTGCTGGACACCGTCGACAGGGCCCCGGCGTTCGTCCTGGGCCGCCGGATGGACGTCCTGGCCTGGAACGCCCTGGGTGACGCCCTCGTCGGCTTCTCCCGGATGCCCGTCGCCGAGCGCAACATGCCGCGCCAGGTGTTCCTGGAACCGGCGGCCCGCGAGCTGTACCCGGAGTGGGCGGCGGTGGCGGCGGAGACCGTCGCACATCTGCGCCTGGACGCCGGACTGCACCCGACGGACAGAAAGCTCGCCACCCTGGTCGGCGAGCTGTCGATGCGGAGCGAGGACTTCCGCCGACTGTGGGCCGACCATCAGGTGAAGACGAAGACGTACGGCGTCAAGCGCATCCTGCACCCGGTCGCGGGCGAACTGACGCTTCCGTACGAGACGCTGGGGCTGCCCGGCGACCCTGGCCAGTCGCTGGTGGTCTACACCCCGGAACCGGGCACGGAGACCGCGGAGCGCATGGCGCTGCTGGCGAGCTGGGCGGCCGCACCGGCCGGGTGAGTGGCCCGCGGCCGCGGAGAGCGACAGCGGGCAAGCGCCGACAACCGTCGCACGGGGAGACACAGCGAACCGACGCACGGGGACGCGCTGACAGCCGTCACCTGCGGACACGCCCGACGCAATCACCTGTTGACGCGCATAGATATGTCGCGGGGACCGCCGCACCCCCGGTTTCCCAGGGGGCGGGACGACGGCGGTCCCCGCGAGGGACGCGGGTCCGGGTCAGGGCCGGGTGCGCGCGTCCTGGCGACAGTGGAGGTCCGGGAGCCGCTCCGTAGTCCGCGTCGCCGTCTTGGGTGCCGGCGGGTTTCCCTGCCGACACCCACCAATGTGCCGGAGCCGTGTTAAGCCGGTGCTGCGCGTACGTGTCGTGCTCGTACCGTTTTCGCGAAGCCCCGAATCGCTCCCTACTGCTTCGGACCCGCGTCCTTCGCCAGGAACGCCAGCAGGTCCTGCCTGCTCACGACGCCCTTCGGCTTGCCCTCCACCAGCACGATCGCCGCGTCGGCACCGTCCGCGCCGCCGAGCACCGACATCAGGTCCTCGACCGGTTCGCCGGAGCCGACCTGCGGCAGCGGCGCCGACATGTGCTTCTCCAGCGGGTCGGTGAGCGAGGCGCGCTGCGCGAACAGCGCGTTCAGCAGTTCCCGCTCCACGACCGAACCGATGACCTCGGCGGCCATCACGTCCGGGTGGCCGGCGCCCGGCTTCACGATCGGCATCTGCGAGACGCCGTACTCGCGCAGGACGTCGATCGCCTCCCCGACGGTCTCCTCCGGGTGCATGTGGACGAGCGTCGGCAGCGGACCGTCCTTGTGGTCGAGCACGTCGCCGACGCGGGCGGACGTACCCGTGTCGTCCAGGAAGCCGTAGTCGGCCATCCACTCGTCGTTGAAGATCTTGCTCAGATAGCCGCGGCCGCTGTCCGGGAGGAGCACGACGACCACGTCGTCCGGTCCGAGGCGCTGCGCGACCTCCAGGGCCGCCACGACCGCCATGCCGCAGGAGCCGCCGACGAGCAGACCCTCCTCCTTGGCGAGCCGCCGGGTCATCTGGAAGGAGTCCTTGTCGGACACGGCGACGATCTCGTCCGTGACCGTCCGGTCGTACGCGGTCGGCCAGAAGTCCTCGCCGACGCCCTCGACCAGGTACGGACGACCCGAACCGCCGGAGTAGACCGAGCCCTCCGGGTCCGCGCCGACGATCTTGACCGAGCCGCCGCTGACCTCCTTCAGATAGCGGCCGGTGCCGGTGATCGTGCCACCGGTTCCCACGCCCGCCACGAAGTGGGTGATCTTCCCGTCCGTCTGCTCCCACAGCTCGGGACCGGTGGTCTCGTAGTGCGAGCGCGGGTTGTTCGGGTTCGAGTACTGGTCGGGCTTCCAGGCACCCGGCGTCTCCCGGACCAGCCGGTCCGAGACGTTGTAGTACGAGTCCGGGTGCTCGGGGTCAACGGCCGTCGGGCAGACGACGACCTCCGCACCGTAGGCGCGCAGCACATTGATCTTGTCCGTGGACACCTTGTCCGGGCAGACGAAGATGCACTTGTAGCCCTTCTGCTGGGCGACGATCGCCAGGCCGACGCCCGTGTTGCCACTCGTCGGCTCGACGATCGTGCCGCCGGGCTTCAGTGCTCCGCTCTCCTCCGCGGCCTCGATCATGCGCAGGGCGATCCGGTCCTTCACCGAACCGCCGGGATTGAAGTACTCGACCTTGGCCAGCACCGTCGCCTGGATGCCGGCCGTGACACTGCGCAGCCTCACCAGCGGGGTATTGCCAACGAGACTGATCATCGAATCGTGAAATTGCACCGTGTTACTCCGGGGTCTCCGAGATGGTGCGGCCAGGGTATGCGTACGGGCATGAGATTGGGCGAAGCGATTGGGCGACGGTCGTTACGGGGCAGTTAGCTGTATGTACGGCGGTACGGCAACGAGGAGGTGGACCGGACTGTGTCGAGAGCAAGGGTGGCACGGCGGATCGCGGCGGGCGCGGCCTACGGCGGCGGCAGTATCGGACTGCTCGGCGCGGCGGCGGCAGGCGTGTTGCTGGCGGAGGTCCAGCTGGCGAAGCGGCACGTGGGAGGCGGTATCGCACCGGTTCCGCCCAGTGCGGACGGGCGGTACGGGGTGGCGTTCACCGGGCCTGCGGAGCCGCTGCGGCTCGTGCTGCTCGGTGACTCGACCGCGGCCGGCCAGGGTGTGCGCAGGGCCGGGCAGACGCCCGGGGCGCTGCTCGCCTCGGGGCTCGCTGCGGTGTCGGAGCGGCCGGTGGATCTGCGGAACGTCGCGCAGCCGGGGGCCCGGTCGGACGATCTGGAGCGACAGGTCTCGCTGCTGCTGGCCGACACGTCCCGTGCGCCGGACGTCTGCGTGATCATGATCGGGGCGAACGATGTGACGCACCGGATGCCCGCCACCGAGTCGGTGCGGTGCCTGACCACCGCCGTGCGCAGGCTGCGTACGGCGGGTGCGGAGGTGATCGTCGGGACCTGCCCGGATCTGGGCACGATCGAGCCGGTCTACCAGCCGCTGCGCTGGCTGGCCCGGCGGGCGAGCCGTCAGCTGGCGGCGGCGCAGACGATCGGTTCGGTGGAGCAGGGCGGGCGGACGGTGTCGCTGGGCGACCTGCTGGGGCCGGAGTTCGAAGCGAATCCGCGCGAGCTGTTCGGCCCGGACAACTACCACCCGTCGGCCGAGGGGTACGCGACGGCGGCGATGGCACTGCTGCCGACGCTGTGCGCCGCGCTGGGGCTGTGGCCGGAGTCCGACCGTCTCGACGGGTCGCGGCGCGAGGACATGCTGCCCGTGGCCAAGGCGGCGTCCCAGGCGGCCCGGGAGGCCGGTACGGAGGTCACGGCGGCGCGGGCACCGTGGGCTCTCCTCAAGCACCGCAGGCGCAGGCGTCTGCCCGCGGCCACGGAGCCGCACCCGGAGCCGGCTGTCGGACACTCGGATGCACAGCACCTGGACGGCCGTCGCCCGGAGGTCCAGCCCCCGGAGGTCCAGCACCTGGACGCCCTGCATCCGGACGGCAAGGGTCCGGACGTTCCGCTGGACAGGGACCCTCGCGCAGGCGGGGACTCCGGCACGGATCCCGCACCCCGGACCGCCTGAGCGGTTGCTTAGAAAAGAGGCCCGCATCACACAGCCTGCCGGGTGACCTCGGCGATACGTACGGGTAACTTCCAAGACAGTCCTGCTCAGCCCTGACAGCCTTCCAGCCCTCATGGAGCCGCGTGATGCCCGAAGCCGTGATCGTCTCTGCTGCCCGTTCCCCCATCGGCCGGGCCTTCAAGGGGTCGCTGAAGGACCTGCGGGCGGACGACCTGACCGCCACGATCATCCAGACCGCGCTGGCCAAGGTCCCCGAGCTCGACCCGAAGGACATCGACGACCTGATGCTCGGTTGCGGCCTCCCCGGCGGCGAGCAGGGCAACAACCTGGGCCGCATCATCGCCGTGCAGATGGGCATGGACCACCTTCCCGGCTGCACGGTCACCCGCTACTGCTCGTCCTCGCTGCAGACCAGCCGCATGGCGCTGCACGCCATCAAGGCCGGCGAGGGCGATGTCTTCATCTCCGCCGGTGTCGAGATGGTGTCCCGCTTCGTGAAGGGGAACTCGGACAGCCTGCCGGACACGCACAACCCGCTCTTCGCCGAGGCCGAGGCCCGTACCGCCGCCCGCGCCGAGGAGACCGGCGCGGGCTGGCACGACCCGCGCGAGGACGGCCTCGTCCCGGACGCGTACATCGCGATGGGGCAGACCGCCGAGAACCTGGCCCGGCTCAAGGGAGTCACCCGTCAGGACATGGACGAGTTCGGCGTGCGGTCGCAGAACCTCGCCGAGGAAGCCATCAAGAACGGCTTCTGGGCGCGCGAGATCACCCCGGTGACGACCCCCGACGGCACTGTCGTGTCGCAGGACGACGGCCCGCGCGCGGGCGTCACCCTGGAGGGCGTGCAGGGGCTGAAGCCGGTCTTCCGCCCCGATGGCCTGGTCACCGCGGGCAACTGCTGCCCGCTCAACGACGGTGCCGCCGCGCTCGTGATCATGTCTGACACCAAGGCGCGCGAGCTGGGTCTGACCCCGCTGGCCCGCATCGTTTCGACCGGCGTCTCCGGCCTCTCCCCCGAGATCATGGGGTACGGACCGGTGGAGGCGAGCAAGCAGGCGCTGAAGCGTGCGGGCCTCACCGTCGACGACATCGACCTGGCCGAGATCAACGAGGCGTTCGCCGCCCAGGTGATCCCCTCCTACCGCGACCTCGGCCTGCCGCTGGAGAAGGTGAACGTCAACGGTGGTGCCATCGCCGTCGGCCACCCCTTCGGCATGACCGGCGCCCGGATCACCGGCACGCTGATCAACAGCCTGCAGTTCCACGACAAGCAGTTCGGTCTGGAGACCATGTGCGTGGGCGGCGGCCAGGGCATGGCGATGGTCATCGAGCGACTGAGCTGAGCTGCAGCGGAAGGAAGGGGGCGCCTGAGGTACGAAGGCGGCACCTGCCCGCAGCGGAAGCGAAGCGAACACGACCACACGCAGAAGCGAACGCGGCCACGCGTACGAGCGGCTGAGCGGGTGTCCCGCGCCGACGAGCCGGCCGGTTCCGAGCCCCGACCGTGACCGAATCTCCCCCAGGATGTGACCTATCTCCTGGGGGAGAGCCATTTCCGCAGGTCACACCCGCATCAGGGCTAAACCCCAGGCACAAAGACCTGTCCAATTCGTGACGTAATGCACTGACACCGGGCGCAGGTAGAGGACAAGCTGATGTAGGAAGTCGGGGGATCGATTGAAACCGGGAGTATGTCAGTGAGCGTCATGCCTCTTGCCCTGTTGCTGACCACCGCCGCTGCCACGGCCGTGGGCGCTGCCGCTCTGCACGCTGCTCACGGGCTGCGCAAGCAGGTGACGGCCCTGCGGACGGAGCTGGCTGCCGGCCACGCCCGTACCGCCGCCGTGCCCCAGCAGATCCGCAGCACCGCCACCCCGGCTGCCGAGATACGCGCGGCCGTCGCCGAGGCACTCGCCGAGGAGCGTGAGCGCGAGCTCGCCGAGGCCCGCGCGTTCTGGGCCTCCCAGGAGGCGCGCGACGCCGCGGACACCCCGTCCCTGCTGGGCGGCCTGTCCGGGATCGGCGAGGACGCGCCGTTCTTCATGCCGCGCCAGGCGGACTTCGCGGGCCTTGAGGCGATGGACCTCGATGCCACCGAGGCGCTCGAGGAGCTGACGGAACTGGTCGGTCAGGCCGACATGACCGACCTCCCGGAGATGGTGGAGTTCGCCGAGGACTCCCCCGAGCTGGCGGCGGCCCGGCGCCGGCACCCCTCGCACCCCGACTTCGTACCGGTACAGACCCCGGTCGTCACCGACCACGAGCGCACCGTGAACCGGCTGGAGGAGCTCGCCGACAGTCGGACCGAGCTCGCCGACGTCCGCCCCGGCCCGCTCGGCACGCTCGATGTCTACGTCTTCGCCGACGGCACCACGCTCTGCATGACCCCTGGCCACCGCGAGACGGCCGAGCGGCTCGCCGAGGCGCTGCTGGCGGGTGAGCACCCGGTACTGCTGGGCGGTTCCGGGGTCTCCGGCGCGTACGCCCTGACCTTCTCCTGCGGCAAGGAGAACGTCTACATTCTCGCCGACCGCGTCATCGCCTCGTTCTGACCCGCGGGAACCCCCGGTTCCCGCGCAGCGGCCCTCGTCGGCCGCTGCCACGACCTCCCGTACGGGACGGCCGCTACGCGAAAGCCCGGGCGGTCGCTTCCTCGACGAATCGCACGGCCTCGTCCAGTTCGACGGACGGGGCCCTTTCCAATGCCACCGCCAAGTCCCGTCCCGCGACCGCGACTTGGTCGCCGATCGCGAACATCCCCACGTCCGGCATGATGCGGGGCTCGCGGCCCGGTGACTCGATGCGCTGGGCTCGTACGGCCAATTCCCTGGCCGCGGCCAGCCCTTCGGCGGCCGCTCCGCGCTGCAGCCTGCTCTGCGGAGCGGCGCGCAGCCGGTCGGCGAATCGGTCCACGGCGGTGACCAGCGGGGTCGTATCGAGCATGCCGCGACCCTACGCGCCCTCCCGTGATGGTTGCCAACGGGCCGACGCTCGGGCACGGTGTCGGGAAGGACCAGCAACGCGCAATGCGTCGGAGGCGCCGGTGACCCATGTCTTCTCCGAAGAGACCCATCGCGATCTGCTCTCCAGAATCCCTCACTGCACCGGTCGTGAAGTCTCCGACTGGCTCCGCACCGTCGAGGACGGCCCTGCCCTCCGGTTCGACGAGAAGGTCAGTTGGCTGCGGAGCGAACACGACCTCGCCTACGGACACGCGAAGGCGCTCGTCCACGAGTACGACCTGAGGCGGGCGGCGCGGAAGCCGCTCTAGGCGAGCGGAACCCGGACCGACGGAAACGGCCCGCAGGCGGTGAGCCTGCGGGCCGTTCCGTCGGACGGAGCGTGCGTACGGTCAGTCGTCGCCGCTCAGGATGGAGAACAGGCGCAGCATCTCCAGGTAGATCCACACCAGGGTCATGGTGAGGCCGAAGGCCGCCAGCCACGACTCCTCGCGCGGGGCGCCGAACGCGATGCCGTCCTCGACCTGCTTGAAGTCCAGGGCCAGGAAGCACGCGCCGAGGATGATCCCGATGACGCCGAAGAGGATGCCGAGACCGCCGGTGCGGAAGCCCAGGCCGTCACCTCCGCCGAAGACGGAGAACAGCAGGTTGACCACCATCAGGAGCATGAAGCCCATGGCCGCGGCCATCACGAAGCCGTAGAAACGACGGGTGACGCGGATCCAGCGCATCTTGTACGCGACGAGCACGCCGGCGAAGACACACATGGTGCCCAACACCGCCTGCACCACGACGTCCATGCCCAGAGCGGCGTTGACCGCACTGGAGATCACCCCGAGGAAGATGCCCTCGAAGGCCGCGTACGCGATGATCAGCGCCGGAACGGGCCGGCGCTTGAAGGACTGGACCAGCGACAGGACGAAGGCCACCAGGGCGGCGCCGATCGCGATGCCGTACGACTTGCCGATGTTGGCGGGGTCGACCGGCAGCAGCGCCCAGGCGAGCGCTGCCGTGAGAACGACGGTGCCCAGCGTCAGCGCCGTACGCGACACGACATCGTCGATCGTCATCGCGCCGGTGCGCGCGGGCGCCTGCGGGGCGCCGTACTGGGCGTCCGGCTGGGCGTAGGGGTTGGTGGCGTACGGGTTGGCGGCGGTGCCCTGCGCGTACGGGTTGGCACCCGCGGTAGCGGCCCCGGCCTGCGGCGCCGCGTTGAAGCCCGCGTAGCCGTTGTCGCGGCTGAACCCCCGTCGCGAGAAGACCGGGTTGCTGCTCCTCATCTCACTCCTTCATGGCCACCCTGCGTGGCCTTGCCACAAGAGTAATGGGTAGGCAAAAGAATCACCCTCGTGCCAGGGGAGGATCTTTCTCGTGCCAGGGGAGGATCTTTGTGGAGGTTGACCGCCGAAGTGACGTCCGGCCGATCGACAGCGTCACTGAACGTCGCAGTGGTGCCCGGAGCCGGACTCGAACCGGCACGCCCCCGAGGGGCAGCGAGGTTTAAGCTCGCCGTGTCTGCATTCCACCATCCGGGCTTGGCGCGCGGCTCCGCGTTGGCACATGACCCTATCCGGGGGTGTCCCCCGATCAGCGGAACAGTGGCGCGATGTTGTCTTATTTTATTGACCGCTTGAGGGGCCGTCAGCACAGCGTGGAAGGCATAGCCACATGCCTGGGCGGGCCGGTGGGCACCCGGACGCACAATCGGGAATGACGGAAACTCGCCTCCCCGGAGCGGCCCTGTGCGCCATGGGCCCGCCCCCCGCCGGGCAACGGCCTCACCGGCACTTCTCACTCCCGGACGATCTTCGGCTCCCGCGGGGCCGCGGACACGCACGTGTCACCTGGATCACACCGTCTGCCCCGGGTCTGCGACGCACTTCCCGACCCGTCCGCCCCATCGGGCGGAATCAGCCGATCGAGCGACACAGTCATGCGTCGGCACAGTCGTGCGAGGGGTGAGCGGGGCGCCGCGCCCCGCTCCGCCCGACCCTCACTCTGTGTGATCTTCGGATCCGGGTGTGCGCGCTGCGGAGGAACCGGTTCGGCGTACGACCGGCTCAGGGTCGGTGTCATACCCGAGGAGGACGAATCGCCCCTCCGGTGCGACTCAAGTGGCCCCCCGGAACGGGCACGGGGACTGACGACCTGCGGCGAATCGGCGCCGACGATGGAGTGGTCCGCTTCCGGGCACCGAACCGAAGTCCTGAACAGGAGTGTCCCCGTGACCATCACCTCCACCGCTCACCGCGCCACCGCGGTGGCTGCCCGCGCCACGGATCTTTCCAAGGTCTACGGACAGGGCGAGACCCAGGTGAAGGCCCTGGACCGGGTCACCGTGGACTTCCCGCAGGGTGAGTTCACCGCGATCATGGGCCCGTCCGGCTCCGGCAAGTCCACCCTCATGCACTGCGTGGCCGGTCTCGACAGCTTCAGCAGCGGTTCGGTACGGATCGGCGAGACGGAGCTCGGTTCCCTCAAGGACAAGCAGCTCACCCAGCTGCGCCGGGACAAGATCGGTTTCATCTTCCAGGCGTTCAACCTGCTGCCCACGCTGACCGCGGCGGAGAACATCACGCTGCCGATGGACATCGCGGGCCGCAAGCCCGACGCCGAGTGGCTGCGCAAGGTCATCGAGATGGTGGGCCTCTCCGACCGGCTGAAGCACCGGCCCACCGAGCTCTCCGGCGGCCAGCAGCAACGCGTCGCGGTGGCCCGCGCCCTGGCCTCGCAGCCCGAGATCATCTTCGGTGACGAGCCCACCGGCAACCTGGACTCCCGCTCCGGTGCCGAGGTGCTGGGCTTCCTGCGCAACTCCGTGCGCGAGCTGGGGCAGACCGTGGTGATGGTGACCCACGACCCGGTGGCCGCCTCCTACGCGGAC
This sequence comes from Streptomyces sp. NPDC057486, assembly GCF_042802415.1. NCBI lineage: Bacteria > Bacillati > Actinomycetota > Actinomycetes > Kitasatosporales > Streptomycetaceae > Streptomyces > Streptomyces sp. NPDC057486. Next base: position 47,164 of record NZ_JBHVEE010000014.1, read on the forward strand.
CGGGTGATCTTCCTGGCGGACGGGGCGATCGTCGACCAGATGATGCGTCCCACCGCGGACGGGGTTCTCGACCGGATGAAGGCGTTCGACGCCAAGGGCCGTACCAGCTGAGCACGGACCGCCCCCGCGCCCCCTTCCGGAACCCCTCCCCATCCCAGGACTGACAGACATGTTCCGTACTGCCCTGCGCAATGTGCTCGCGCACAAGGCCAGGCTGCTGATGACCGTTCTCGCCGTGATGCTCGGCGTGGCCTTCGTGTCCGGCACCCTGGTCTTCACCGACACCCTCGGCAACGCCTTCCGCAACCAGTCGGCGAAGAGTTACGACGACGTCGCCGTCGCCGTCACCACCCACGCGGACCGGCGCGACGACAAGACCTCCGGCATCGACGCCGCCACGCTCGAGAAGATCCAGGGCCTGGAAGGGGTGGCCACCGCCACCGGCCGGGTCTCCGGCTTCGCCGGGGTCGCCGACCCGGGCGGCAAGCTGATCGGCAACGGCTGGTCCAACACCGGCGCCAACTTCTCCCCCGGCACGAACGGCAAGGACCCCTCGTACACCTTCGTCGACGGCAGCGGACCGGCCGGCGACGACCGGATCGCGCTCGACGAGGAGACAGCGAAGAAGGGCGAGTACCGGGTCGGCGACCGGGTACGGGTCGCCACGAACGGCCCGGTGAAGGAGTACACCCTCTCCGGTGTCTTCACCACCGAGGACGGTGCGGTGAACGCGGGCGGCAGCCTGGTCCTCTTCGACACCCCGGTCGCCCAGCAGCTCTACCTCAGGCCCGGCTGGTTCCAGGACGTCACCGTCACCGCCGCGGCCGGCGCCTCCGACCGGAAGCTGCTGGATGCCGTGGAGCCCCTGCTGCCCAAGGACGCCACCGCCCGGACCGGCAAGTTCCTCGCCGACGACCAGGCGAAGCAGATCGAGAGCGCCCTGAGCAACCTCAACACGATGCTGCTCGCGTTCGCGGCCATCGCCCTGTTCGTCGGCATCTTCCTGATCGCCAACACGTTCACCATGCTGGTCGCCCAGCGCACCAAGGAACTGGCCCTGCTGCGCGCCGTAGGCGCCTCCCGCCGCCAGGTCAAGCGCTCCGTACTCCTCGAAGCGGCCGTGGTCGGCGCGCTCGCCTCCGTGATCGGCTTCCTGCTCGGTCTCGGTCTCGCCACCGGACTGCGCTCGGCGATGAGCCTGATCGGCGGGAAGATCCCGGCCGGACCGCTGGTGATCTCCCCCGTCGCGATCGGCGCCGCATTCGCTGTCGGCATCCTGATCACCGTGCTGGCCGCCTGGCTGCCGGCCCGCCGCGCCGCGAAGATCGCACCGGTTGCCGCGATGAGCAGCGTCCACGCGGTGGCCACCACCAAGTCGCTGGTCGTGCGGAACTCGATCGGCGGGGTGCTCACCCTGCTCGGCGCGGCCGGGATCGTCGCGGGCGCGGCGGCCGGTTCGGACGGCCGGACAATCATCGGCATCGGTGCCTTCGTGGCGCTGATCGGCGTCATCGTGCTGATCCCGCTGCTGTCGCGACCGGTCATCGCGCTGGTGCGGCCGATACTGCTGAAGCTGTTCGGGGTCTCGGGCAAGCTGGCCGCACAGAACGCGGTCCGTAACCCGCGGCGTACCGGGGCAACCGCCTCCGCTCTCGCGATCGGCCTCACCCTGGTCACGGGCATCTCGGTGCTGGGCGTCACGCTCGGCCAGGCGGTCGACCGGATGACCACGGACAACATCAGGGCCGACTACATGATCTCGATGGCGAGCGGCGACTCGCTCGACGAGTCGGCGCTCACCGCCCTGGAGAAGTCCGACGCCGTCGTCGCGGTCTCCCCCCAGCAGGCCGCCTCCGTCAAGGTAGAGGGCACGTACCACGCGGTCTCCGGGGTCACGCCGGGCGATGTGCAGAAGGTCTTCTCCCTGAAGACGGTCTCCGGTTCGCTGGACTCGCTGGGCGACGGCGAGATCGCGGTCGGCGACAAGACCGCGAAGTCGAACGGTTGGAAGCCCGGAACCTCCCTCCCGGTGACGTACGACGACGACAAGAAGGGCACCCTGACGGTCGGCGCGGTCTACGAGGAGAACGAGTTCCTCTCACCGGTCCTGATGCCGAGGAACATCCTGAACGCGCATCAGAGCCACCCGGACATCCGCGAGATCTGGCTGAGGACGGACGGCGGCGCGTCGAAGGCCAACGAGCAGGCCGTGGTCGACGCACTGGGTGACAACCCGGCGATGTCCGTCATGGACCGGCAGGACATCCGGGACACGTTCGGCGGCTTCATCAGCATGGCGCTGAACATCATGTACGGGCTGCTGGCGATGGCCCTGATCATCGCGGTGCTCGGGGTCATCAACACCCTGGCGATGTCGGTCTTCGAGCGCCAGCAGGAGATCGGCATGCTCCGGGCGATCGGTCTGGACCGGCGCAAGGTGAAGCGCATGATCCGGCTGGAGGCCGTGGTCATCTCGGTCTTCGGCGCGGTGGTCGGGGTCGCGCTCGGTACGTTCCTCGGCTGGGCGATCGGCCGGACGCTGGCCTCGTCCATCCCGGACTACGCCCTGGTGATCCCGTGGGACCGGATCGCGGTCTTCCTGGTGCTGGCGGCGCTGGTGGGCGTGCTGGCCTCGCTCTGGCCGGCCCGCAGCGCCGCGAAGCTGAACATGCTGACGGCGATCAAGACCGAGTGACGAGTGAGCCCCCTGCAGTGAGCCCCTGATACGGAGGGCCGGTACCCGCAAGCTGGAGCTGCGGGTACCGGCCCTCTCTGCACCCGTACGTCTTCAGCCGGTCGCGGACGCCTTCCATACGCGGGCGCGCAGCGGCATCCGGGAGGACCCGTCGTCCACCGGACGCACCGCGAGGATCTGGTTGACCCCGATCTTGTTGTGCTCGAAGGACAGGGCGGAGGCGGCCATGTAGAGGCGCCAGACCCTGGCCCGGCCGGGCGAGGTCATCGTGACCGCCCGGTCCCAGTGCTTCTCCAGATTGGCGACCCAGCGGCGCAGGGTCAGCGCGTAGTGCTCGCGGATCGACTCGACGTCGCGGGCCTCGAAGCCGGCTTCCTCGAGCGTGGCGACGGTCCGGCCCAACGGGGCGAGTTCGCCGTCGGGGAAGACGTATGCGTCGATGAACTCGTCCACGTGGTACGCGGACTCGTCCCGTTCGGGGCGGCGGGCGATCTGGTGGTTGAGCAGCCGGCCACCCGGCTTCAGAAGGGCGTAGAGGTCGTCGGCGTACTCGCGGTAGCGGACCGAGCCGACGTGCTCGGCCATGCCGATCGACGAGATGGCGTCGTACGGGCCGTCCCTGACGTCCCGGTAGTCCTGGACCCGGATCTCGATCCGGTCGGTCAGTCCTTCCTCGGCGATGCGCTTGCGGGCGTATGCGGCCTGTTCGACGGAGAGGGTCACCCCGGTGACCCGGGCGCCGTACTCACGGGCCGCGTGGATGGCCATGGAGCCCCAGCCGCAGCCGACGTCGAGGAGGCGGTCGCCCTCCTTCAGCGCGAGCTTGCGGCAGACCAGGTCGAGCTTGTCGCGCTGGGCGTCCTCCAGGTTCCCGTCGTCCTCCCAGTAGGCGCAGGAGTAGACCATGGACGGGCCGAGGACCAGTTCGTAGAAGTCATTGCCCACGTCGTAGTGGTGGCTGATGGCCTCCTTGTCGCGACGCTTGGTGTGGAGGGGGCCGGTGCGGCGGCGGACCTCCTCGACGGGCGGGGGCGGTGGCGGCCAGGGACCCGCCAGGCGCAGCAGGCTCCGGGCGGCGGTCCGGAGCTTCGGGTCCCGGACCGGGTGGACGGTGTCCTTCGCGTCCGCGCCACGCTCCCAGAGCAGTCCGGCCATCAGATCCAGCGTCTCGTAGAGATCGCCGTCGATGTCGAGTTCGCCGGCCACCCAGGCGCGGGCCAGGCCCAGTTCGCCCGGCTTCCAGAGCAGCCTGCGCAACGCGCGGCGGTTCCGGATGACGAGAACGGGGGCGCCGGGCGGCCCGGATTCGCTGCCGTCCCAGGCCCGGATCCGGACCGGCAGGGGTTCTCCAAGCAACTCCTCGGCGAGAGCGGTCAGCCGCAACGCGGCGTCTGCCATGGCGTACACCTCCGTGATGGTGTGTCCCAACGAGCCCAAACATGCCCAAACATGCCTCGAACCACGCCATGCACCCGTGGTGCCACGACGAGGTACACCCCGTCAACACTCTCCGGCGCCAACGCCATCCCGCAGTGGCGCAATGGAACGGCAAAACACCTGTACACCACATGCACTTTCCGGGAGGCCGTTCCCGGCCCCCGGACACGCCGAAGGGGCCGCCCGCACCACGGATGGCGGGCGGCCCCTTCGGGCGTCGTACGGACGGGATCCGGCGGACCGGAGCCCGGACTAGGAGGCCTTGGCCTTCTCGCCCTCGGACTTGGCGGCGGCCGGAGCCGGGGTCGGCTTGGCGGCCTCGTAGAACTCCTCGCGCGGCGTCTCCATGGCGCCGAGCGAGACGACCTCGCGCTTGAGGAACATCGCAAGGGTCCAGTCGGCGAAGATCCGGATCTTACGGTTCCAGGTCGGCATCGCCATGCCGTGGTAGCCACGGTGCATGTACCAGGCGAGACGGCCCTTGAGCTTGATCTTCATCTTGCCCATGACGATCATCGCGACGCCCTTGTGCAGGCCGAGACCGGCGACCGCACCCTTGTTGGCGTGGCTGTATTCCTTCTGCGGGAAGCCGCGCATCCCGGAGATGACGTTGTCGCCGAGGACCTTGGCCTGACGCAGCGCGTGCTGGGCGTTCGGCGGGCACCAAGCGTTCGGGTTACCGGCCCTGCGGCCGACCATGTCCGGAACCTGGGCGTTGTCGCCCGCGGCCCAGATGTAGTCGGTGCCCTGCACCTGGAGCTTCTCGGACGTGTCCACGTGACCGCGCGGACCCAGCGGCAGGCCGAAGCGGGCCAGCGCCGGGTTCGGCTTCACGCCGGCCGTCCACACGATGGTGTTGGAGTCGACCTCGAGGCCGTTCTTCAGAACGACGTGCCCGTCGATGCAGGAGTCCATGGAGGTCGAGAGGAAGACCTCGACACCACGGGACTCCAGGTGCTCCCGGCCCCAGGTGCCCAGCTTCGGGCCGACCTCGGGAAGGATCTTGTCGGCGGCGTCGACCAGGATGAAGCGCATGTCCTCGCGCTTCACGTTCGTGTAGTACTTCGCCGCGTCGCGAGCCATGTCCTCGACCTCGCCGATGGTCTCCGCACCGGCGAAGCCGCCGCCCACGAAGACGAACGTCAACGCCCTGCGGCGGACGTCCTCATCGGTCGTCGAGTCGGCCTTGTCCAGCTGCTCGAGAACGTGGTTGCGCAGGCCGATGGCCTCCTCGATGCCCTTCATACCGATGCCCTGTTCGGCCAGGCCGGGGATCGGGAAAGTACGGGAGACGGCGCCCATCGCGATGACGAGGTAGTCGAAGGGCAGCTCGTAGGCCTCGCCGACGAGCGGCGCGACCGTGGCGACCTTGCGGTCCTGATCGATGGTGGTGACCCGACCGGTCAGAACCTCCGCCTTCGGCAGCACGCGTCGCAACGGGACGACGACATGCCGCGGGGAGATGCTGCCGGCGGCGGCTTCGGGGAGGAAGGGCTGGTACGTCATGTACGAGCGCGGGTCGACAACCGTGACGGTCGCCTCTCCGTAGCGCATCTTCTTGAGAATGCGTCGAGCTGCGTACAGGCCTACGTACCCACCGCCTACTACGAGGATCCTGGGACGCTCCGTGGTGCTCATGCCATCGAGTATCCACCCCCCTCGGGGGGCATGCTCGTGAGCCCCTTCACAAGGTATCGCCCACCCTCTGCTACACTCCGCCGCCCCCGTGACCGAGGTCATGGCGCCGCGAGGGAACCACAGCGCGACGGCGAACGTTGTTCACCGCTTGTGAGCTGGCCGTTGAGCCTCGCAGGCGGGGTGAACCACCCCTTCGACCAACACTCCAGCGACACGTCCGGAACCGTCCCGTATGCGCTGCGGACGGGCCCGCGGACGGCCGCAGGGACCCGTACGGAGCAGAAGTGCGCACCGAGGGGCCGAATTCCTTGTGAAGAAGTTCACGAACTTCCTCGCGGCGCATCTCGCGAAGGGCTCCCAAAGGGGCTCCCGACGGCTCAAAGGTGCAGGCGGGAGTGCGCATGAGCACGTTCTCGGCGTCTCCTGCCGCACCCCTCACGAACAGCCTTTCGGGCACCCTTTCGAACGGGCTGCCGACGGCCTCCGGCTACGCGATGGACCAGGCGATCCCGTCGAGGATGTCGTGCTCGCTGACGACGATCTCGCGGGCCCCGGTCCGCTTCATCACGCCCAGCAGGACGAGCGCCCCGGCGGTGATCACGTCGACCCGCCCCGGGTGCATCGCGGGGATCGCGGCACGCTCGGCGTGGGTCGAGGTGACAAGCCGTCCGGTGATCTCCTGAACCTGCTCGAAGGAGATCCGGGAGTGGTGGATCGCCTCGGAGTCGTACTCCTCCAGTCCCAGCGCGATCGCGGCCACGGTGGTGACAGTGCCGGCCAGGCCGACGAGCGTGGCGGCCTCGGTGAGGGGGACGGTCTCCTCGGCCAGATCGAGGGCGGCGTCGATGTCCGCACGGATCGCGGTGATCTGACCGGGCGTGGGAGGGTCGGTGACGACACCGTCGCGTACGAGATGGCGCTCGGTCATCCGTACGCAGCCGATGTCCACCGACCGCGCGGCCAGGACCCGGTCGTCGCCGACGACGAACTCGGTGGAACCGCCGCCGATGTCCACCACCAGGTAGGGCTTCGGCAGGTGGTCGCTGCCCTCGAGCTCCTTGGTGGCGCCGTCGAAGGAGAACTCGGCCTCCTGGTCGCCGCTGATCACCTCGGGCTCGACGCCGAGGATGTCCAGCACGCCGCCGACGAACTCGTCCCTGTTCTCCGCGTCGCGGGAGGCGGAGGTCGCGACGAAGCGGGTCTTCTCCGCGCCGTACTCCTTGATGACGGCCGCGTACTGGCGGCAGGCGGCAAAAGTCCGCTCCAGCGCCTCGGGGGCGAGCCGGCCGGTGCGGTCCACGCCCTGGCCGAGCCGGACGATCTCCATCCGCCGGTCGAGCTCGGTGAGCTCACCGGTGGCGGGGTCGGCGTCGGCGACGAGCAGACGGATCGAGTTGGTACCGCAGTCGATGGCGGCCACGCGCGTCATGAGTACTCCTGTGTCTTCAAGCTCTCCGGCGCCGGTCCAAGCCCCTCCGACGCCGATTCGATCCCCTCCCGCGGTCGAGGGGCGGGGGTCCCGGGGGCCGAGCCCCCGGGCGCGGTCAGCCCTCGTCCGGCGGCCCGCACGGCGTGACGCACGGCCCCTTGCGCCACCACTCCGGCAGCATCGCAATCGCCTCGTCGCCCAGCGGGTTCACGCCCGGCCCCGCCGCCAGCGAGTGCCCCACCAGCACGTGCAGGCACTTCACCCGGTCCGGCATGCCACCCGCGCTGGGAAAGCCCTCCAGCACCTCGATGGCGTCGCGCCGGGCGATGTAGTCCTCATGCGCGGCACGGTACGCGGCCGCCAGCTCCGGGTCCGTGGCCAGACGCTCCGTCATCTCCTTCATGACGCCGTTCGCCTCCAGCGTGCCGATGGCGGAAGCCGCGCGCGGGCACGTCAGGTAGTACGTCGTCGGGAACGGCGTACCGTCCTCCAGCCGCGGGGACGTCTCGACCACGTCCGGGTTGCCGCACGGGCAGCGGTGCGCGATCGCGCGCAGCCCGCGCGGCGGGCGGCCGAGCTGCTGCTGGAACGCGGCGATGTCCGCCTCGGTGGGCGTGGTGGACTCGGTCTGGGGAGGGGGCGTTTCCATGCCTGCCTTGGATCTACTCGGATGTGTGAACCACGGCTCCGCACAGTGCTGCGGGGACGAGGTGAACTAAGGGAAATGGGAAGTCAGTTGCGGTCGGCGCTGTCCACGCCGTCCCACAGGTTGGAGTGCCACGGCCGGTCGGTCTCCTTCGCCCCTCCGCTGCGCTCCTTCGCCGCGTCGGGGTCGATCACCGTGTAGCTGGTCTCCCCGGGACTCACGTAGTGCAGGTGTTCCCGGGCCAGCCGCCGGATGTACGCGTCGTCCTGGAGGCGCGCCTTCTCGTCGCGCAGCTCCTCGGTGCGCTTCTCGGCCTCCTGCGCCAGCCGCTCCTGGTCGGCGATCTCGTCGCGCTGCGACACGTACTGCCGCATCGGGTACGCGAGCGCCACCACCAGGGAGCAGACGACCAGGGCGAGGAACGCGGCCCGGCCGGTGAGCCGCGAACGGCGGGCCTGGCGGCGGTTCTGGGACCGGTAGACGCGGGCGGCGGTCTGCTCACCGAGCAGTCGCAGCCGGGTCGCGGTGGAGAACCGTTCCCGGTCCTTCGCGGCCATGTCTCCGCCTCCCCACTACGCACGTCCGTCCCCGCACACGGTACGGGACCGAGTGCGGGGACGGACGGAGGCCGGGGCCTTTGCCCGATGCCGGGCCTGCGATCAGCCCTTGAAGCGCGGGAACGCGGAGCGGCCCGCGTACACCGCCGCGTCGTCGAGGATCTCCTCGATGCGCAGCAGCTGGTTGTACTTGGCGACGCGGTCCGAGCGGGCCGGGGCACCGGTCTTGATCTGGCCGCAGTTCACCGCGACGGCGAGGTCGGCGATGGTGACGTCCTCGGTCTCGCCGGAGCGGTGGGACATCATGCACTTGAAGCCGTTGCGCTGGGCGAGCTCGACGGCGTCCAGGGTCTCGGTCAGCGAACCGATCTGGTTGACCTTGACGAGCAGGGCGTTGGCGGAGCCCTCCTCGATGCCGCGGGCCAGGCGCTCCGGGTTGGTGACGAACAGGTCGTCACCGACGATCTGCACCTTGGCGCCGAGCTTCTGGGTGATGACGTTCCAGCCGGCCCAGTCGTCCTCGTACAGCGGGTCCTCGATGGACACCAGCGGGTACGCGGAGACGAGCTCCTCGTAGTACTCGGTCATCTCGGCGGCCGAGCGGGACTTGCCCTCGAACTCGTACTTGCCGTCCTTGTAGAACTCCGAGGCGGCGACGTCGAGCGCGAGCGCGATGTCCTTGCCCGGGGCGTAGCCGGCTTCCTTGATGGCCTCGAGGATGAGGTCCAGGGCGGCGCGGTTCGACTCCAGGTTCGGCGCGAAGCCGCCCTCGTCGCCGAGACCGGTCGACAGTCCCTTGGTCTTCAGGACCTTCTTCAGCGTGTGGTAGACCTCGGCGCCCCAGCGCAGGGCCTCGGAGAAGGACTCCGCACCGATCGGCGCGATCATGAACTCCTGGATGTCCACGTTGGAGTCGGCGTGCGACCCACCGTTGAGGATGTTCATCATCGGGACGGGCAGCAGGTGCGCGTTCGGGCCACCGAGGTAGCGGAACAGCGGCAGGTCCGAGGCCTCGGACGCGGCGTGTGCGACGGCCAGCGAGACGCCGAGGATGGCGTTGGCGCCGAGCGAGCCCTTGTTCTCGGTGGCGTCCAGGTCGAACATGGCCTGGTCGATCAGCCGCTGCTCGGTGGCGTCGTAGCCGACGAGCTCCGGGCCGATCTGCTCGATCACGGCGAGGACGGCCTTCTCGACGCCCTTGCCCTGGTAGCGGTTGGGGTCACCGTCGCGAAGCTCAATGGCCTCGAACGCACCGGTGGAGGCGCCGGACGGAACAGCAGCACGGCCCGTGCTGCCGTCGTCGAGGCCGACCTCGACCTCGACCGTGGGGTTTCCGCGGGAGTCGAGGATTTCCCGGGCTACGACGACGTCGATGGACGGCACGAGGCATCTCCTTCTGGGATATGACGCTGGTTGTGCAGGGTCGCTTTGGCCTTGCGACAAGAGCCTAACCGGCTGGGCCGCCTCGGTCCGCCGACCGCCCGCCTCCTGGGACGAAAAAGGACCCAAGGGCACTCATAGCAGGGCAAAGATCCAGATTTCTACTGGACGGTAACGACAACAGTTGAACGCTGAACGCAGGAACCCCGACCCGGCGCGTACGGGGGAATCCGCGCCGGGTCGGGGTGCTCGGGGAGGAGGGAGTCCGTATCTACGGGGAGCCCGTGTCCACGGAGGCCCGTCCTACTTCGTCAGGTGGAGCTGCTGACCCGGGTAGATCAGGTCGGCGTCCTCGACGATGTCCTTGTTCAGCTTGAAGAGCTGCTGCCAGCCGCCCTTCACCTCGTGCTGCGCGGCGATCTTGCTGAGCGAGTCGCCGGGCTTCACCTTGTACTCGCCGTCGCCCTTGGCGACCTTCGCGCCGGTCGGCGTGGTGACGGTCTTCTTGGCCGCGGCCTTGGGGGCGGTGCCGCGGTTCGCGCGGGAGGCGGCGGGGGCCTCGGTGCGCTCGGCCTGCTTCGGCGCGGCCTGCTTCGACTCCTGCGCCGGGGCGCTCTGCTGCGCGGTGGAGCCGGTGTCGACGCCCGGGTCGACACCGTCGTTCTTCAGGCCGCCGGCGCCGGCGCAGCCCCAGGCACCCGGGCCCTGCATGTCGAGGAGCTTCTCGGCGGTGGCGATCTGCTGAGCCTTGGTGGCGAGGTCGGCGCGCGGGGCGTACTGCGTACCACCGGCGGCGGCCCAGCTGGACTGCGAGAACTGCAGGCCGCCGTAGTAGCCGTTGCCGGTGTTGATGGACCAGTTGCCACCGGACTCGCACTGGGCGACGGCGTCCCACGTGGCGACGGAGGCTGCGGAGGCACCGGTCGCACCCATCAGGGGAGCGGCGATGGCGGCACCGGTGACGCCGGCGAGCGTGGCGACACGGACGGCCTTGGACGGGCGACGGTGCTTGCCCTTGCTGTTCAGCAGCATGGAACTTCTCCTCACCGACGCCTACGAGGTGAGCTGTCGGGTTCGGGCCAAGTGAGTTGCCCGGTCGCGTGTCCTAGCACGCGACTTCACCCCGAGCCGGTCCTGACGGTCTTTCGACCGTCGGGCCCGGCGGCTTACCTGGGTCCCCCGCTCCTGCCTACGGCGCTTTACGCGTCTGTTCCCTTCGACCGACGGCAGGATTCGGCGTGACGGTCGACGGGGCCCGCGGTGCGAGCGGTTCCGACCGTAAACGTACGCAACCTCGACATTCAAAGATGGGCATAACGGACAATCAGTCCTTACATGCATCCGATCGCACAGTGTTTTCGCAGGTGAGGAGCCGTGCGGACGGACCCGGCAGACGCGACACGCCAGTTGACGCAAAGAGACCCATGTCTCACTTACGCATAAGCGGACATAGGTCCCTGAACTACCCCGATTTTTGGGGTACTTTTAGCTGTTTATCAGACTGCCCTCACTTCGACTTCGCGCCGAGTTCGAGGCTCTGGCCAGGCAGGATGAGGTCCGGGTCGCCGCCGACCGCACCCTTGTTCGCCTCATAGAGAGCGGGCCATCCACCGGGAACCTTCTGTGCGTCAGCAATCGCCGAGAGGCTGTCGCCCGGCCGGACGGTGTAATCGCCGTCCGTCGCCGCCGCGCGCGTGTCGCGCCCCTCACTGTTACCGCGGGAAGCATGCCGACCCGAGTCCCGGTCGCCGCCCCTGCCCGTGTCCTGGCTCACCTCGGAGGCCGGCGCACCGCGGTGCTTGCCACCCGTCCCATTGTTGGACGAGCCAGACTTCTGGTGCGAGTCGGATGAATCAGACTTCTTGGACGACGGTGTGGCTGACGGCTTGCGCGACGCCTTGTCCGAAGGCGTGGCGGACGCCTCGGCGGACGGCGCCTCGGACTCATCCTCGTTCTCACCCTGTTCGGCCGACGGCACGATTCCCGGGTCGACCCCCGGCAACGACCCGTCCTCCGTGAGCCCGGAGATCACCGCACAGCTGGGCCACGCCTTCGGCCCCTGGTCCTCCAGGACCTTCTCGGCGACCGCTATCTGCTGCGAGCGACTGGCGAGGTCGGCGCGCGGGGCGTACGCCTTACCGCCGTACGCCTTCCAGGTGTCCTGCGAGAACTGAAGACCGCCATAGAAGCCGTTGCCGAGGTCGGCGCTCCACATGCCGCCGCTCTCGCACTCTGCGACCTGGTCCCAGGTCGTGGCGCCGGCGGCGTGCGCACCGGCCGCGCCGAGCAGGGGGATGGCGATGGCCGAACCGGTCACGCCTGCGGCGACGACGATCGCGGGTGCCTGGCGAGGGCGACGGTGCCTGCCGTTCGCGGAGCCCATGGGATTGCCTTCCGTGTGACTGACAAGTGACTGGTGAGTCGAACGGTGAACGTAGCGGCACTCGAATGCTTGTCACAAGTCGATGCAGCGCAGATCACGTGAAAGTCACAGAGTTGACAGAGTGTCACTTCCACCGGAACGCAGGCCGGGACCGAACTCCACCGGAAGCGTGCGCAGTCCACGCATGATGAGCCCGCCACGCCACCGCAAATCGGTAGGTTCCACCGCAAGCCGTAGGTCCGGGAGGCGCCTCAACAGGGTGGCCAGGGCCGCCTGCCCCTCCAGTCGGGCAAGCGGTGCTCCCAGACAGTAATGGATGCCGTGCCCGTATCCGAGGTGCTGATTGTCACGCCGCGCGAGGTCCAGCGTGTCCGGGTCCGTAAACCGTTCCGGGTCCCGGTCGGCGGCGGCGAGCACCACCAGTACGGGGTCGCCCGCCGCGATCCGCTGCCCGCCGAGGGTCAGCGGCTCGGTGGCGAACCGCCAGGTCGCCAGCTCCACCGGACCGTCGTACCGCAGCAGTTCCTCGATGCCGGTCTCCAGCAGCCCGCTCTCCCCCGCATCGAGCGAGCGCTGCAGCCGCTCCCGCTGCTCCGGATTGCGCAGCAGGGCGTACACCCCGTTGCCGATGAGGTTGACCGTCGTCTCGAATCCCGCGAAGAGGAGGATGAAAGCCATGGCGGCGGCCTCGTTCTCGGTGAGGTGCTCGCCGTGGTCGCTCGCCCGGATCAGCCCCGAGATCAGGTCCTCCCCCGGGTTCTCCCGCTTCCGGTGGATGAGCTCCGCGAGATAGCCGCGCATCTTCTTCACCGACCGGGCCACCCCGCCGCGCGGACCACCGCCGTGGCGGATCATCATCCCCGCCCAGTCCCGGAAGTCGTCCTGGTCCTCGCGCGGGACACCGAGCAGGTCACAGATCGCGTAGATGGGGAGCGGGAACGCGAAGTCGTGGATGAGGTCCGCGGATCCCTCCTCGATGAAATTGTCGATGAGGTGGTCCGTCAGCTCCTGCACGCGCGGGGCGAATTCGGCGACCCGGCGCGGCGTGAACGCCTTCGAGACCAGCCGGCGCAGTCTGGTGTGGTCCGGCGGGTCGATGTTCAGCAGATGCGTCATCAGCTCCGCCTTGCGCTCGCCCGGGATGCCGGTCTTCCCCTTGGCGTGCGCCGGCTCGTCGTGGTGCGCAGGGTTCTTGGAGAGCCGGGTGTCGGCGAGGGCCTGCCGGGCGTCCTCGTACCGCGTCACGAGCCATGCCTCGACCCCGCTGGGCAGCGCGGTGCGGTGCACGGGACTGTGCTCGCGCAGCCAGGCGTAGGCAGGGTACGGGTCGGTGGCGAACTCCCAGGTGAAGAGTTCGGGGGCGTCGGCGGGGCTGTCGTTCACCCCCTGACGTTATCCGTTGGCCTCCGCGGCGAGGATCGCGTCCCGGTAGGCGCGGCCCGCAGCGCGCAGGGCGGCCTCGGGGTCCGTGCCGTCCTGTTCCGCGCGGACGGCAAGGGCGAGGAGTTCGTAACCGATGCTGTCGCCCGTCGGGAGCGGCACATCGAGTCCGGCGGCACGGACCCGGCTCGCCAGCTTCGCGGCCAGCGCCAGCCCGGGCTGCCCGAGCGGAACGCCGTCGGTCACCGAGTCCCGCTGCTTCTCGATGGCCTTGGTGCGCAGCCAGTGCGCGTGGACGTCCTCCGGGGTCTCGGCGGTCTCGTCACCGAAGACATGCGGATGGCGGTGGATCAGCTTCTCGACGAGGGTCGCGGCGACATCGTCGACGGAGAACGGTTCGTCCGTGTCCTCCTCCGCGATCCGGGCGTGGAAGACGACCTGGAGAAGGACGTCGCCGAGTTCCTCGCGCAGTTCGTCGCGGTCGCCGTCCTCGATCGCCTCGACGAGTTCGTACGCCTCCTCGATGGCGTACTTGGCAAGCCCCTCATGGGTCTTCTGCGAGGTCCACGGGCACTCGGCCCTGATCCGGTCCATGACCTGGACGAGGTCGAGGAGACGGGCGCCGGGCAGATCGTACGAACCGGGCAGCAGCTCCAGGTTCGGCATCTGCACCCGGCCCGAGCCGGCCAGCCGGGCCAGCCCGTCCGTCAGCGGCTGGTTGCCCTCGCCACCGGTCACGACCACGACGGTCCGGCCGCCCGCGCAGGCGTCGACGAGTTCCTGCGCGGTGGGCGCGGCGTGCTCGACGGTGACGCCGGCCTCGCGCAGGTACGGCAGCTGGGGGTGGTCGGACTCGGCGCAGAGCACCCGGTCGGCGGCGTGCAGCGTCTGCCAGGCGGGCCAGGACAGCAGTCCGGGCGCGACCCGGTGGCTGGCGGTGAGCAGGACGATACGACCGAGGTCTTCAGCGTTCACCCCACCAACCTACTAGTGCCGTGACCGGCAATGTCTGCGGCGGGGCAAAGCTTGCGGGGAGGGGTACCAGGGGGCGCGACCGGCCCGACCGACCGGACGCCCTGGGTCTTTCGTCCGGATCGGGCCGGACCCCGCGAGCCCGGCGTGATCCGGACGAAAGACCCTGGCCGGTGCCCCTCCCGTACACGCGCCCTAGGCGCCGGCTGCGGCGTCCTGCTGGGCCGGCTTGGTGACCTGGGTGATCCACGGGGCCTTGTAGTTGGCGAGCTGGGTCTGCTTGTTGTCCCAGGTGCCGAAGCGCGGGTTGACGTCGATGTGCAGCGACTTCGACGCCGCGCTGAGCGCGTCGCCGACGGCCTTCTGCCCGGCAGGCTGCTGCAGGTCGGCACCGAACGTCTGGGCGAGCTTCGACAGCTGGACCTGCTCGCGCAGGACGGCATCGATCTGGTTCGGGGCGACCCAGCTCTGCTGCAGCATCATCGCCCGCAGCTGTGTCTCTCCACCGGACTGGGAGACCGCCGACTGCCGCATCTCCTGGATCTCCTTGCGGCTGACCTCGACTCCCGCGTCCGCGGCGGCCTTGTCCAGAATCCGGTCGAAGATCAGCCCGTGCAGCTTGGCCCTGCCGAGCTGCCCGGACTTGTTGATGAGCTGCGCCGACTGGTCGGACTCGTTCTGCGCGGTGCGTACGTCCGCCACCTGCGCCTGCACGGTGGACACCTCGATGCGGTCCCCGCCGACCACGGCTGCGGCACCCGGGTGGGCCTGGTTGCCGCAGGCGGAGAGAAGCGGCGCCGCGACGAGCGTGGCGGCGGAGACGACGAGCGCGGTGCGACGGCGGCGGTGCAAAGGAGCCTCCCGGGGAGATTGAGACAGCAGGTGCGGCGCGCCGCGCCCCCCCCCTTGCAGGGTGGTGGCCGGGCGACGGGCGGGCGCACAAGACCTTGCGATGATCGATGTTAGGCAGTGGGCGTGATCCCGGCCACTGATTCGACCAACGATTCGGAAGGAGTTGGGGATGTGGGCCTGTTCACCGACCCTCCACGGCTGTTTCCGGCCGCAGCATGATCACGCGGGAGACCGCGAACGTGATCGGGATGGCCACCACCGCCGCGACCAGCGGTGCGTACCGGCTGCTGAATCCGGCGAGGTCGACCAGCAGCCAGACGCCCCCGGTCGTGATGGCGAAATTGGCGGCGTTGGTCAGCGGGAAGAGCAGGAACTTCCGCCAGGTGGGGCGGGTCCGGTAGGTGAAGTACGAGTTCAGCAGGAACGAGCCGGTCATGCTGAACGCGAACGCGATCACATGCGCGGCCAGATACGGCAGCCTGGTCAGCAGGGCCAGATAGCAGACGTAGTACGTACCGGTATTCACGACGCCGACGAGTGCGAAGCGGATCATCTGCACCCGGACCGTCATCGGCGTACGAACTCCCGTGCCTGCTGATTCGGTACGGCGGTATTGCCGGCCTTCACCAGGAAGTGCGGGCGCCGCTTCACCTCGTAGTAGATGCGCCCGACGTACTCACCGACCACACCCACTATCACCATCTGCACCCCGGCAAGAGCCGTGACCACGACGATGAGCGTGACATAGCCGGGCGTGTCCACGCCTTTCATCAGGGCGAACCCGACGATCCAGGCGGCATAGAAGAGGGCGACGGACATCAGCACCATGCCGAGGTATAAGGCGGCGCGCAGTGGCTTGTTGTTGAACGAGAGCAGTCCGTCGAGTCCGTAGTTGAGGAGCTTGCCGAAGGTCCAGGCCGAGCTGCCCTGCTCGCGAACGGCATTCTCGTAGCCGAAGGTCGTCGTCGGGAATCCGACCCAGGCGAACAGTCCCTTGGAGAACCGGTTGTACTCGGTGAGTTCGAGGACGGCTTCGACGGTACGCCGGGACAGCAGCCGGAAGTCTCCGACACCGTCGATCAGTTCCACGTCCACCAGGCGATTGATCAGCCAGTAGTAGGCGCGGGCGCCGAGGGTGCGGGTGAGACGGTCGCCCTTGCGGGTGCGGCGGGCAATGACCTGGTCGTAGCCGCGGGCGTGCTCCTCCAGCATGCGGCCGATGAGCTCCGGCGGGTGCTGGAGGTCGGCGTCCATGATGACGACCGCGTCGCCGTCGGCATGCTGGAGGCCGGCGAGCATCGCGGCCTCCTTGCCGAAGTTCCGGCTGAAGGAGAGGTAACGGGTCCGCGGATCGGTGGCGGCCAGCTCCTCCAGAACCGGAAGCGTGCGGTCTGCGCTGCCGTCGTCGACGTAGACCAGCTGGAAGTCATGCCCCAGCCGCGTCATCTGCTCCGTGACACGCGCATGGAAGCGTCCGAGGATCTCCTCCTCGTTGAAACAAGGCACCACCAGCGAGATCAGCACGGGATTAACTCACCCTGTCGGTCAGTCAGATAGAGATGCTTCACATGGATAGTGAGCAACCATTGCGTGAATTGAACTATGGAGGAAACACTTCGACACGGTTCACTCGCCCGTGACTGCCATATTCCTCCGTATGCCGACCTTCCGCCCCCGCCCGGCCGCGGCCGGGCTCGCCGCACTGATCACCGCCGTCACCGTGTGCGCGGGCGATGCGGCGGCCCGCAGCTTTCCGTTCGGGCCGCACACCAGGAGTGTCAGTGACCTGGGAAATCAGTTCGTTCCGTTCCACCTCCGGCTCTGGGACCTGCTGCACGGAAACGCCGACGGCGGGCTGTTCCTGAATTGGTCGTCCGGATACGGGACCAGCTTCCTGCCGGACCTCGGCACCTATCTGACCAGCCCTTTCGCACTGCTCGTCGGGGTCTTTCCGCGGGATCGCATCGACCTCGCGATATACGTGGTGACGGTCCTGAAGATGGCGTCGGCCGCGGCGGCGATGGCCTGTCTGCTTCTGACCCTGCGCGGCGGACGCCACTGGGTGGCGGGGGTGTTCGGCAGTGCGTACGCGCTGTGCGGCTGGTCGGTCGCCGAGGCCGTGTACAACCCGATGTGGCTTGACGGTCTGATCGCCCTCCCGCTGCTCTGCCTGGCCGGTGAATGGGCGCGGACGGGGCGCCGCCACGTGGTGGCACCGTTGCTCGTCGCGGTCGTGTGGGCCGCCAACTTCTATACGGCGTACATGGCGACCCTGGGGGCCGCACTCGTACTGGCGGTACGGCTGCTGACGGTGGGTGAGAAGGGAACGAGGGTACGGGGGCTGGTGCGGGCGGCCCGGACCGTGCTGCTGGGGACCGGTCTCGCGGCGCCCGTCCTGCTTCCCGTCTATCTCGGCACGAGACACGCCCATCCCGGCTGGGACCGGACGTTCCGCCCCGCGGCCTGGCCCGATGTCCTTGCCCGGCTGCTTCCCGGCACCTATGACTTCTTCACCCCGGCGCTCTTCCTGGGCACGGTCGCCCTGCTGCCGGCCTGCGTGCTCGCCTTCCAGACGGCGGTACCGCGGCGCGAGCGGTGGGCGTGGGCCGGGCTGGTGGCCGGGGTCGCGCTGTCGATGCAGTGGGGGCCGACCCATCTGCTCTGGCACGCTTTCGCGACGCCCAACGGCAGTCCGTACCGGCAGACGTTCGTGCTCGCCGGACTGCTGGTGGTCGCCGCCTGGCTCTCGGTCTCGTACGGCCGGCCGGGGCGCCGCGCCCTGTTCGCCGGGTGCGCGGTGCTGATGCTGATCGCGGCAGGGGCGGCCGTCAGTGATCTCGTCTCGCACTGGACGTACCCGCTGTTCGCGGCCGGTCTGGTGGCGACCGCCGCCGCGCTCGTCCTGCTCGGCCGGGGCCGCTGCGCGCTGCTCGCCGCCGTGCTGCTGATCGGCGCGCTGGCGGGACAGGCCGCGGCGACCACCGCGTTCGCCGACCGGCAGCGTCTCGCCCGGCTCGACAACTATGCGCCCTGGGGTGAGCGGCAGCGCGTCCAGGCTGCCGCGGTGGCGGGCGCGGACGCGTGGCCGCGTTACCGCACCGACCCCGGCCGGGAGCAGACCACCGCCAACGATCCGCTGCTGGTGGGCGGTCAGGGCGCCGCCTACTACAGCAGCCACACGCCGGCCGTGCTGACCCGCACGCTCGGTGCGCTCGGCGCGGGCTGGACATCCAACGGGCGGGCCGTCCAGAGCCTCGACAACCCCGTCACCGACGCGATCTTCGCGGTCGGTGCCCGGCTCCGCGGGCCGCGCGACCCGCACCAGCGGTGGGGCGCGCCGCCGGACGACCGGCCGGTGACGGTCGTCCGGGAAATGGTGCCGCCGCTGGTGACCGTGCGGGGACCGGGCCCTGCTCCGTCCTTCGGACGGTCACCGTTCCGGAACCAGGAGGTGCTGCTCGGTTCGCGGGTCTACACGGTGCCGAGGACCGTCATCCGGGCGGTGAACGGCGCCCCCGTCGAGGACCGGGGCGCCCACAGCCATCGGGTGGGACGCGGTACGTATCTGCTCAGCGCGCGCTGTCCGGCGGGCAGTGAGGCGTACGTGTGGACACCCGGAGTGTTCGGCTCGGCGCGGCTGGGCGAGGGCCGGGAGATCCTGCTCCGGGGCATGTTGCCGTCCCGGCGCGCGGCGATGGAGCGGATCGGTCCGGTGGCCGGCGCGACGGTGGCGGGCGGGACGGTGCGGGTGGTGGTCACGCTCAGGTCCGTCCGCCCGGGGACCGTGCCGCGCGAGCCTCTCGGCTGCCTGGACCGGGACCGGCTGGCCGCCGCGGTGACCGGGCTGCGGCACACGGGGGCGACGTCCGTGCAGGTCGGTGACAGGGCGATACGGGCCGAGCTGCCGCCCGGGAGCCGCGGCACCGTCGTGGTCGCCGCGCCCCGGATAGCGGGCTGGAGCTGCGCGGGGCGGCCCGCGGACGCGTATCTGGGACTCGTCGCGGTGCCGGTCCCCGCCCGGGGTTCCACCGTGCAGTGCACGTTCCGGCCGCCCGGACTGCGGGCGGGATCGGCGGTCGGGGCGGGCGCGCTGCTCGTCATGGCCGGGACGGGGGCGGCGCGGGCTGTGCTGCTGCGACGGCGCCCCCGGCTCGCTCTGGCGGGACCGGGCTGAGCAGACCGGACAGGGGGTCGCTCAGCCGCCGCGGACCTGCAGCTGCCGGTCGAGCTGGCGGCGCAGCTCCACCGGCAGCGGATGGTGCGGCCCGTACATCCGCTCGGTGTCGTGGAGCAGCGCCTGAAGCTGTCCGCGCGCCGCCGCATGGTCGCCGACCGCGAGCAGCAGATACCCGATGCGCTGACGGATCTCGAAGGACCGTGCCGGGTTGTTTCCCGTCGCGTACTGGTTCTCGTAGTACGGCAGGACCGCCCGGTACTCCGCGAGCGCGGCCGCCGGTTCGCCCAGCTGTTCCAGGCAGTGCGCGGCGTCGTAGCGGTACTGCAGCGTCTGCGTGTCGGCCGGTCCGGCCTCCACCGCGCGGTCGTCGGCGAGGCGCCGCAGTTCGGGCAGGGCGCGGCGGTACTGCCCGTCGTCCATCAGCGTCGCCGCGTACTGCTTGCGCAGGATGCGGACCACCGGCGAACCCTCGCCGTGCTGCTCCGCGGCGGCCGGGAGAATGCCGCCGAGGATGTCCACGGCCTGGGTGATCCGGCCCTGCCCGAGCAGCTGCTTGACCTCGTCGACCGCGGCCGCGACATCGGGTTTCGCGGCCACCGGCGCGGGCTGTGCGGCGGGCGGGGTGGTGACACGGTCGGGCCACGGTGCGTGCGGCCGCAGGAAGGGGCGGGTCGGGTCGAGCGGGCCGGCCGGCAGCCCTGTGCCGCTCGGCGGAAGGAGCGGGGCGAGGTGTTCGTACACCTCCTGGGCACTCGCCGGGCGGTGCTGCGGGTCCTTGGCGAGGAGCCGCAGCACGAGCGATTCGAGGGGTTCCGGGACTTCGGGCCGGATCTGACGGACGGGAAGCGGCGGCTCGTAGAGGTGGCGGTGCAGCACGCCGAGGGCGGTGGAGCCGGCGAACGGCACATCTCCACTGAGCAGTTCGTGGAGGAGCACGCCGAGCGCGTACAGATCGGTGTACGGGCCTACGGCGCCTCCCATCGCCTGCTCGGGCGCCATGTAGGCGGGCGAGCCGATCGGCGTGCCGGTGTGGGTGAGACGAGTGGTGTCGCTGTCCAGGACGGAGGCGACGCCCAGGTCGAGGACGGTGACCGCGCCGTCCGGACGCACCATCAGATTGCGCGGTTTGAGGTCGCGGTGGACGATCGGCACGGCGTGCACGGCGGAGAGCGCGGCACAGAGCTGGGCGGCGACGGCGACGGCCCACTGCCAGGGGTACGGGTCGTGCTCGGCGAGATGGTCGGCGAGGTCGGAGCCCTCGACGTACTGCATGACGAGGAACAGGTCGTCGCCGTCGCTGCCCGCATCATGGACGGTGACCAGGCCCGGGTGGTCGACCTGGGCGGTGACCCGGCACTCACGGACGAAGCGGCGACGCAGCTCGTCGACCGCTTCGCTGCCGGTGGGACCCGCGACCCGGTCGGGCCGGAGCAGTTTCACCGCGACCCGGCGGTCGAGGCGTTGGTCGTACGCCGTCCAGACCTGGCCCATGCCGCCCTGGCCGAGGACGGTCGCCAGCTCGTACCGTCCGGCGATGACGCGTCCGCTCATCGGTCCTCCTCGTGACGGAGGAGGTCGCTCAGCTCGTCGAGCTCGGCACGGACCTGGTCGATGCGGTGGGGCGGGGTGGGCGCGGGCTGCACGGACTGCGGGTGAGGCTGCGGCTGCGGCCGGTACTGGGGCGGCTGCGGTTGCGCGTACTGCTGAGGCCGAGGGGGCAGCGACTGGTGCATGGGCGCGGTGGTCATGTACCCGTACCCCGGCACCGGAGGCGGATACCCGCCGCCGAACTGCTGCGTCGCGAGCTGCTCGTAGTGGCGGATGTCCCGGTACAGGTAGTACGCGCAGGCGGCGACGATCGCGACGAGCAGCAGCGGTATGAAGAAGAAGTCGATGCCGTTGGGGTCGGGATTGGCGTCCTCCCTGCCGATGACCGGCAGGAGCACGCAGACCAGCACGAAGCCCGCCCCGGTCAGCCACCAGTCGGACGCGCGACGGCGCACGATCGCCAGCCGCAGCAACGGCGCCCACAGCAGCAGACCGATCGAGCCCACCGCGAGCACGACGAACAGCACACGCATCGAGACGATCCAGGCCCGGCTGGGGACCCGGCGCTGCGGCGTCGGCGGATGACCCGGGGCGTACATGGCTGCTCCTGGTACGTGGTCGTGAGAGGTCCCGCGCGCACGCGTACGTACCCGTGCGGGTATGTGGACACGTGCGCGCGCAGATCTGGCAGATCTGAGCGTAAAGGGCGACACCGACAACGACCCCCGGGTTGTACGGAACCGTTGTGGTTCAGCTCACTCCGGCGTGACCGTACCGTCCGTCAGACCGTCGTACATCCCCTGGACGAGCTGTCCGCCGAGCCTGCCGGTCAGCCGCAGCGCGTCCTCGAACGCGGCCAGGGCGCGGAACCGTTCCCCGTACCGCTGCTGCTCCGCCAGTGGCAGCCGCGGCAGTTGAAGACGGCGGGCGTCGAGCCGGGTGGCGGTGGACGCATAGCTGCTGGCCTGGCGGTTGTTGGCGGTGCCGCGCAGGAAACCGGCGAGGAACCACGGGTCGACGGCGGCCGGATCGGGGCGCAGCAGCTGAAGGTTGCGGCCCAGTGCTGCGCCCGCGGTCGCCTCGTCGATCACGCGGGCGACGGAGCCACCGCCGAGTACGGGGACGACGACATCGCCCGGCTCGACGAGGACCGGTTCCTCGGGCGGCCCCTCGGAGCCGGCGCGGGCGGTGGGGAGTGTTCCGGAGGGGGCGGCGGAGCCGAGGACGTCGTGTTCCGTGAGCACGGGGACGGGGGCGGCCCCGGTGCCGATGCCGGAACCTCCGGTACGGAGGTGAAGGGCGCCCGCGCGGGCGAGTTCGCCGACGGTGGTGAGCGGCCAGTGCGCCGGGCCGGAGACGTCCGCGGGCGGCGGGGTGAGGGTCGCGGTCAGTCGCAGCGTCTCGGTGAGCCGGTCCCGCACGCGGGTGAGTTCGCCCGGTCCGCCACCGGCCGCCGGGGACGGCAGATGGCGGGCGGGCGCCAGGTCCACGTCGTCGTCAAGAAGTTCGATGACGGGGACCACCCGGCTGACGCCCGGCCGTTCCTGCCCGGCCGCTTCGACGGGGACGTCCCGCTCGGAAAGGGTCCGCCCGTCGAACGGCTCCCAGGCATCCAGCACGGCACTGCGCACCGCCTGCCAGTCGAGCCGGTCGCGCCCGCCGGACGCGGGGGCGGACGCGGGCGCCGTGGGTGGTTCGGCGGGCTCGGCGGTGTCCACGAGCAACAGTTCGGGCGAGGGGCGGACACCGGCGCCGGGCTTGCGGAGCACCCAGAGGTGGAGCGGGATGCCGTACGGGGGTGCCGCGCCGGCCGGGAGGGCGACCACGGCACGCAGCGCGCCGCGGCGCAGCAGATCGGCACGGATCCGCCGGCCGGAGCGGCGTGACGCTGCGGCCGGGGGCATCAGCAGGACGGCGGTGCCGCCCTCGCGCAGATGGGCCAGGGCGTGCTGGACCCAGGCGAGTTCGGACTCCGTGCGTGCGGGAAGGCCGTACTCCCAGCGCGGGTCGTAGGCGAGCTCGTCGTGTCCCCAGTTGCGTTCGTTGAACGGCGGGTGGCAGAGCACGGCGTCGACGGTGAGCCGCGGGAACGCGTCGGCGCGCAGCGTGTCGCCGGTCCGCACGGCGAGCGCGGTGGGATTGCTGCCGTCGGTGTCGGAGTGCAGGGCGAGGCGGAGGGCGGTGAGCGCGGCGAGATCCGGGTCGGCGTCCTGCGCGTACAGAGCGGTCGGACTGCTGACAGCCCGCAGCAGGGCGCCGGTGCCGGTGGCCGGGTCGAGGACCGTGCGGGCGGGCCGGTCGCCGGTCCGGACGAGCGCGGCCATCAGTTCGGCGAGGCCGGGCGGGGTGAGGGTGAACTGACGTGGATTGGCGGCGAGCTGACGGCCGAGGAGAAATTCGAAGGCCTGGCGGGCCCCCGTCTCGGCGGCGAGTTCGGCGGCCGCCCGCAGCAGGGGGACGGACGGGAGCAGTTCGTCGGCGGTGGGCGTGTGAACAGCCCGTTCGTACCCGGTCCCGCCTGCACCGTCACTTCCTTCCGCGTCGCCGGTGGCAGGTCCGAACCGTGAGGTGAGCAGGCTGTTCAGGGCGAGATGGAGCACCTTGGCCATCCGCGCGTCCGACACAGCGGTGATCTCCAGCCAGGCGGTGGGCCTGTCCCGGACGAGAAGCAGGGCGCAGCCCGTGTGCACGAGGGCGGGGACGGCGCCGGCCGGGTGACCGGCCAGCTGTTGCCAGACCCGTTCGCGGAGCGGGACTTCAGCCAGCTTCCCCTGGTCGCGGAGCCACTGTTCGACTTCGGGGAGAGCGAAGGACGGACTGGTCTCGGTGCCGCCGACCGGCTTGGGGAAGTCTGCGTGGCGGCGGCGCCAGTTGCTGACGGCGGCACGCCCCACCCCTGCGAGCCGGGCGATTCCGGCCGCGGTCACCTCTGTCGAGTTCTCCGGCACTGGCTGTCTCCCTGGTCCTGATGCGTTCCTACGGGTCCGTGCTGCCTGCTGTGTCCGCGAGCATACCGACCCATTCCCCCACCATCGATTCACAGTGTGCACGAAGCCACTTCCCGTGAACCATGTTGACTCGGTTCACAAGCTCTGCTGTTATTGACCTGTCGCTACATCAGGTGGCGCAACGAACCGCTCACCACTCATCCCTGCACTTGCCGGAGGGCACAGCCATGTCCCAGTTCACGCAGCCGCCGCAGTCCCCTCAGCCCCAGCAGCCGTACGCCCCGGCCCAGACGCCCGGCCTGCGCCCGGCCCGCAACGGGCTCGGCATCTCCGCGCTGATCCTCGGCATCGTCGGAGCCGTCTCGGGCCTGATCCCGTTCTTCTTCTGGCTGGCGGGCATCCTCGGCCTCATCGCGCTGATCCTCGGCCTGGTCGGCCGGGGTCGCGCCAAGCGCGGCGAGGCCACCAACAAGGGCATGGCCACGTTCGGCGCCGTCCTCGGCCTGATCGCGCTGATCCTCTCGGTGGTCGGCGCGGTGATCACCTTCAAGGCGGTGGACGAGGCGGTGAACGAACTCGACAAGGCGGTGTCGGAGACCACGGCCTCCACCGGGCCGAAGGCGGGCGGCTCGGACTCCGCCAAGAGCGATGAGAAGAACAAGGACGCCGGGAAGGCGCTGGAGGCCGGTGATTCCGCCGTGTACGACGACGATCTGACCGTCACGGTCGGCGACGCGACCTCGTACACCCCCGACGCGTACGCCGCCGGTCACACGAAGGGCAACAAGGCGTACCGGATCGCGGTCGTCATCGAAAACGCGGGCAAGGAGAAGTTCGACGCGGCGCTCGTGAACGTCGAGGCGCGAGCCGGCAAGGACGGCGTGGACGCCGAGCAGATCTTCGACGGCAAGGTCGGCGAGGGTTTCAGCGGCACGGTCCTGCCCGGCAAGAAGGTCACCGTCCAGTTCGCCTTCGACGCCCCGACGGACGCGAAGAACCTGACGGTCGAGGTCAACCCCGGCTTCACGTACGACGCCACCCAGTGGGACCTCACGCTCTGATCCCGCCCCTCCCCTCCCCCTCCCTTCCTCCAGGACGGAGCCCGCCCGTGCGCCCCCCAGCCGGCATCGCCGCAACCGCTCTCCGTACCGCGACGGCGTCCCTCTGCGTGGTCACCGCCCTGGGACTCACCGCCTGCGACACGGTGTTCGCCCAGCAGAGGGACCCCGCGCCGTTCGCCCGGCTCAGCGGCCCCGAGGTCGTCAACAAGGCCCTCGCGGCGACCCGGGCGGCCAGGGCGGTACGCATCACCGTCCGCACGAAGTCGCCGGACGGCGCCCCCGTCCAGGCGTACGTCGCCACCGACATCAGGGGTGAGTGCACGGTGACCCTGTCCACGGGCGCGGCGGGCACGATGGAGCTGGTCAGAACCGGCGGCACGGTCTACACCCAGTCCGACGAGGCGATGCTGCGGGCGGCGGACGCGGGCCGGTCCCGCACCACCGTGGACTCCGAGGTCAAGAAACTGACGGGCCGTTGGGTGAAGGCACGCCCCTCCGACCGGTACACCGCAGAGGCCCTGAGCTACTGCGACCGGAAGGGGCTCCTCGACCGCCTGGCGGGGAGCGGCGCCACCGCCCGCAAGGGCCGGACGACCACAGTCGGCTCCACGCCCGCGCTGTCCCTCACCGGCGCGGCGGGCCGGGGGACATGGACGGCGGCGGTCGCCACGGAGGGCCGGCCCCACATCCTGAGGCTGGGCTTCAGCGCCGGAACCCCGCTCACGGTCGAGTTCTCCGAGTTCGACAAACCGTTCGCAGTGAAGAGACCGGCCGTCTGACACCTGAGGAACCCGCCCGCCCGGGCGGGTTCCCGCTGTGTTCACACGCCGTGCCGCACCCACACATTGGGCTCCACGTACACCGCGTATCCGTGCGCCATCGAACAGTGCACCGGCACCAGCGCCCCCGGCACCTCCACCGGACCGTCCGCGTCGAACGGCAGCCCGGTCCAGGACCGCCACCGCGCGAGGGAGCCGGACACCGTCATCGACACCGGCGCCACCGCCTCGATCACCCCGCCCGCCCGCACGTGGACGCGCAGCCACGGGTCGTACGGCAGACCGTCCTCCGCCCGGGTCCGGCGGGCGTACTCCTCCATCGGAGCCGAGGCGTCCAGGTGCTTGGCGCTCGGCCGCACCGGAGCGACGAGCTCCCGGAACCCGAGCCTCCCGGCGTTCTCCCGCATCGCGGCGACCATCCGCCCCGAAATGCCCTTCCCCTGCCACCCCTTGGCGACACTGATCTCGATCGCGCTGACCGTGTCCGGCGTGGACCCGCGCCGCAGGTCGGAGAACGCCCACAGCAGCACCTGGTCCCAGCCGCCCTCGGGCAGCTCTCCTCGGCCGGGGGCATTCAGCGCGAACGGCACGCTGTAGGCCCGTGCGACGACCGTGCCGTCAGGGTCCGTCGCGACGAGCGAATACTCCGGGAACTCGACAGCGATCCGCGGGTAGTTCGCCCACCCGACGAGATCCTCCACGACGAACTCCGGCCAGGTTTCGGGCATCTCGCTCATGGGCCCGGCAAGCTCGGGGCGCGCGGCAAGGGTGGTGATGGTCAGCTCCATCCACCCCACGCTAAGCGGCGGTATTCCTGTCGGCCACCGAATTCTGCGGTGCGGCGGCGGAGGTGGCCGATCTGCACCCGGCGCCCCGTCCTCCCGGGGCCGCGTCCGCGACGGCTTCTCAGCCGCCCGGCCCCGTCAGCCGCCGCACTGCGCCAGCATCGCCCGCTTGTCCGCGGTGGTCACCGGAAGGGCGTACTTGAGGGACACCTGCGCGAACCGCACCGCGTAGGAGCAGCGGATCTCCTTGTACGGCGGCAGCCAGGACGCGGGACCGGAATCCCGCTTGGCGTTGTTGGCCGGGCCGTCCACCGGAATGAGGTTGAGCGGATCGTTGGCGATCTGTTGCCGCTTCGCCTCGGGCCAGCGGGCGGCGCCCATCTGCCAGTCGTACGACAGCGGCATGACATGGTCGATCTGGACCTTCGTCGCCTGCTGCTTGCGCCACTGGATGGTCGAGCCGGTGTACGGATCCTTGAGGGTCATCGAGACGACCACACAGTCCGAACCCGACCGGAACTCGACGTCCTTGCCGTCCCTGGCCAGCAGGTCGTTGCGGGTGTCGCAACCGTTACGGGACAGCGGGACTCCGTCGACCGAGTCCTTCCAGGCGTAGCCGAACTCGTCCCGCGCGTATCCGGTCTTCGGTCCGCGCCCCTTGGTGCTCACCTTCTCGATGACCTTCCGGGCGGCGGCCCGGTCCGCCTCGCTGGTGAGGGGTGCGAGGCCCGGCTTCGTGCCGTCGGGGTTGTTCAGCGGGCTGACGCCGAAGCCGCCCGCGGAACCGCCGCCCTGTTGTCCACTGCTGCTGCCGCCCTCGGCGGCCACGTCCTCGGGGTCGCAGCCCGCCAGGGCCAGCACGGTCGCCGCGCTCAGGGCGGGCAGCATCACTCGGTACGCGCGGGAAGATATCACTCGAAACCGTCCTGACGGGGAGAAGCCGAACGCGGTGATCCTACGGACGTCTTCCCCGCTGACGAGCCTTCAAGGCCGCCACACGTTCAGGATGCGGCCCGAATCACACCGCGCCACGCCTTGGAGGAGCTCACACCACCCGGCCCCCGCCCACCACTTCAAGGACCGCACGGGACTGCTGACAGCCATCGCCGCCGAGGGGTACGGGCTCTTCGCCGATGCCCTCGCCGACGCGCCGGACCTACGGGAGCGGCACAGGCGCTGCGTGCGGGAGTCGGCGGGCTCCCCGCCGCCGGACGCGGCGACGACGCGCGCCTCGCGGGGGTGGCCGCCTGGTCCCTGGCCCACGGCTTCGCCACCCTGCTGCTGAGCGGCAATCCGAGCGACCCGCTGGGCGACCGGAACCCCGAGGAGGTGTTCCGGTCGCTCACCGGGCTGTTGTTCACGACCCCAGAATCGTCGTGAGGAACTCCCCGGTCCAGGCGAGGAGTTCGCGGCCGACGACCGGCTTGCCGCCGATCCGCCCCGTGGTCGGACGCGGCACCAGGATCTGGTGGAGGGCCGGCTTGATCACTGTCTTCGGGTAGAGGCGCTTCAGGCGCAGCTCCTGCGACTCGCGCAGCTCCACCGGGGCGAACCGGATGTTCGGGCCCTGGAGCACGATGTCGCCGACGCCGCAGGCGCGGGCCAGCATGCGCAGGCCCGCGACCAGGAGGAGGTTCTCGACCGGCTCCGGGAGCTTGCCGTAGCGGTCGGTGAGTTCCTCACGGACCGCCTTGATGTCGTCCTCCGTGGTGGCGGACGCGATCGCACGGTACGCCTGGAGGCGCAGCCGCTCGCCGGGGGCGTAGTCGTGCGGAACGTGCGCGTCGACCGGGAGCTCGATCTTGACCTCCAGCGGCGGCTCCTCCTCGACGCCGCCCTCGAGCGAGGCCCGGTAGTCGGCGACGGCCTCACCGACCATGCGTACGTACAGGTCGAAGCCCACGCCCGCGATATGGCCGGACTGTTCGCCGCCCAGGAGGTTTCCGGCGCCCCGGATTTCGAGGTCCTTCATCGCCACGTACATGCCCGCACCCATCTCCGTGTGCTGGGCGATCGTGGCCAGGCGCTCGTGGGCCGTCTCGGTGAGGGGCTTCTCCGGCGGGTACAGGAAGTACGCGTAACCGCGCTCGCGGCCACGGCCGACGCGGCCACGCAGCTGATGGAGCTGGGAGAGGCCGAAGTTGTCGCCGCGCTCGACGATCAGGGTGTTGGCGTTGGAGATGTCGATGCCGGACTCGACGATCGTCGTGGAGACCAGGACGTCGAACTTCTTCTCCCAGAAGTCCACGACCACCTGTTCCAGTGCCTGTTCCGACATCTGGCCGTGGGCGGTCGCGATCCGGGCCTCGGGGACGATCTCGCGGAGGCGGGCGGCCGCCCGGTCGATGGACTCGACACGGTTGTGGATGTAGAACGCCTGCCCCTCACGCAGCAGTTCACGGCGGATGGCCGCGCCGATCTGCTTCTCCTCGTACGGGCCGACGAAGGTGAGGACCGGGTGGCGCTCCTCGGGGGGCGTGGTGATCGTCGACATCTCACGGATGCCGGTGACGGCCATCTCGAGCGTACGGGGGATGGGCGTCGCGGACATGGTGAGGACGTCGACGTTGGCCCGGAGCTTCTTCAGCTGCTCCTTGTGCTCGACGCCGAAGCGCTGCTCCTCGTCGACGATGACCAGTCCCAGGTCCTTGAACTTCGTCTCGGACGAGAAGAGGCGGTGCGTGCCGATGACCAGGTCGACGGAGCCTTCGCGCAGCCCCTCCAGGGTCGCCTTCGACTCGGTGTCGGACTGGAAACGGCTCAGCGCCCTCACGTTGACCGGGAATTGGGAGTAGCGCTCGGTGAACGTGCCGTAGTGCTGCTGGACCAGGAGCGTGGTGGGGACGAGGACGGCGACCTGCTTGCCGTCCTGGACCGCCTTGAACGCGGCGCGCACCGCGATCTCCGTCTTGCCGTAGCCGACGTCGCCGCAGATCAGCCGGTCCATCGGGACGGACTTCTCCATGTCCTCCTTGACCTCGGCGATCGTGGTGAGCTGATCCGGCGTCTCCGCGTACGGGAAGGCGTCCTCCAGCTCGCGCTGCCACGGGGTGTCGGGGCCGAAGACATGGCCGGGCGCCGCCATCCGCGCCGAGTACAGCTTGATCAGATCGGCGGCGATCTCCTTGACCGCCTTCTTGGCTCGCGCCTTGGTCTTCGTCCAGTCGGCGCCGCCGAGCCGGTGCAGGGTGGGAGCCTCGCCACCGACGTACTTGGTGACCTGCTCCAGCTGGTCGGTCGGGATGTAGAGGCGGTCGCCGGGCTGGCCGCGCTTGGCGGGGGCGTACTCGACGAGGAGGTACTCGCGGGTGGCGCCCTGCACCGTGCGCTGCACCATCTCGATGTAGCGGCCGACGCCGTGCTGCTCGTGGACGATGTAGTCGCCCGTCTCCAGCGTCAGCGGGTCGATGGTCTTGCGGCGGCGGGCCGGCATCCGGCCCAGGTCCTTGGTCGCGGTGCGCTGACCGGTCAGGTCCGTCTCGGTGAGTACGGCGAGTTTCAGCGCCGGGTCGACGAAGCCGTAGTCGATCGCGCCGCACGACACATGGACGACGGACGGCGAGATCTCCGCCAGGTCCGGGTCGAGGCGGGCCGGGATGCCCTCGCCGGCGAGCACCTCGACGGTACGGGAGGCAAGCCCCTGTCCCTCGGTGACGTACACCGTGCGCCAGCCGTCGGCGAGCCAGCCCTTGGTGTCGGCGAGCGCACGGGCGGTGTCGCCGCGGTAGGACTCCGGAGCGTGCATCGTGAGCTTCAGGGTGTCTTCGTCGAGCTCGGCGTCGGCGGCGAACGGGGAGACCGACCACCACATCATGTCCAGCTCGCGGGCCCGGTCGCGGACGTCCGCGATGCCCCACAGGGATGCGGCGCCGACATCGATCGGCGCCTCGCCACCACCGGCGGTCGCCGCCCACGACGCCTGGAGGAACTCCTGGCTGGTGGCGACCAGGTCCGCCGCCCTGGTGCGGACCCGCTCCGGGTCGCAGACCAGCGCCATCGAGCCCTTCGGCAACACGTCGAGCAGCAGCTCCATGTCGTCGACCAGGACCGGGGCGAGGGACTCCATGCCCTCCACCGCGATCCCTTCGGCGATCTTGCCGAGCAGCTCGCCCAGCTCCGGGTGCTGTTCGGCGAGGGCGGCGGCGCGTTCGCGCACCTGGTCGGTGAGCAGCAACTCACGGCAGGGCGGCGCCCAGAGGCCGTGCTCGGCGATCTCCAGCGACCGCTGGTCGGCGATCTTGAAGTACCGGATCTCCTCCACGTCGTCGCCCCAGAACTCCACCCGGAGGGGGTGCTCCTCGGTCGGCGGGAAGACGTCCAGAATGCCGCCTCGGACCGCGAACTCACCGCGCTTCTCGACCAGTTCGACCCGGGAGTACGCAGCCGCCGAGAGCGCCTCCACGGTCTCGCCGAGATCCGCGCTCTGACCGATGCGCAGCGCCACGGGCTCCAGGTCACCGAGCCCCTTGACCTGCGGCTGCAGCACGGAACGCACCGGCGCGACGATCACACTGACCGGCCCGGTCTCCGGGTCGTCGGCCCTCGGGTGCGCGAGGCGGCGCAGCACGGCGAGGCGGCGGCCGACCGTGTCCGAACGCGGCGAGAGCCGCTCGTGCGGCAGGGTCTCCCAGGACGGGAACTCGGCGATGGTGTCCGGGGGCAGCAGCGTCCGCAGGGCAGCGGCCAGATCCTCGGCCTCCCGCCCGGTCGCGGTCACGGCGAGCACGGTCCGCCCGGCCTCCCGGGCCAGCGCGGCCACGGCGAAGGGGCGGGCGGCCGCCGGGCCGACGAGGTCCACATGCATCCGGTGACCGTCGGTGGCGGCCTTCACCGCTTCGGCGAGCGCCGGGTCACGTACGACGACATCCAGCAGACCGTGCAGGCTCATGAAGGGCTTCCGTCCGGGTAACGAGGGAGGTTCCGGCAGCCGGCTGCTGCCAGGGGGCAACGCGAAGGGCCCGACACGTATCACGGGCCGGGGGTTCCAGCGTACGACTCCCCTCCGACAGCCGCGCCCGCAATCCCGCTCAGCGGGCCGGATCCGGCCGTCGGCCGCCGGTGGCCGCCAGCACGTCGTACCCGACGAAGGTGAACATGCATTCCCCGGGCGACAGCGGCTCGGGGCTCCGCGTGAAGCGGTGCGCCCCGGCCCCGAAACCGGCGTCCGGCGCGGACAGCCATCGTCGTTCGAAGCCGCGGGCCTCCAGCCAGTCGCAGATCTGAGGCACCAGGTCCGGCGCCTTGCGGTGCCGGGTCCAGAGGAGAGTCCCGCCGTCGCGGCACAGCTGGGCGCAGTAGCCGATGGTGCGTTCGACGTCCTCGTCCGAGATGTTGCCGAAGACTCCGCAGACCAGGACGAGGTCCGCCGGGGCCAGGCCCACGTACGCGTCGGTGACCGCCGCGTCGCCCTGCACCACCTCGATCCGGTGCAGGCCCGCAGCCTCGGCGGCCGCCCGGGCCACGGCCACGTTGGCGGCGTCCAGCTCCACCAGGCGTCCGGTGACGTCGCCGCGGCGCGGGTGGTCCCGGAGCACTCCCAGCAGATCCCGGCCCTGCCCGGCGCAGACGCTGATCACCCGGACCGGTCCCGGCGGACAGGTGTCCAAGGCCGTACGGACCTGCTCCTGCACGGCCGACAGCCGCCGCCCGAGGCTGGAGCCCGCCAGGTCGTATGTGTCGTGCCAGCTGTTCCAGTCCATGCGGCGGACCTCAGAGGCTCGGTGCACGGCTGCGCACCCGGTATTCGGGCAGCGCACGGGGAGTTGCACCGGCCGGGAACCGGTACGCGTCCGGCCCCGGGGTGTTTGGAGGAACACCCCGGGGCCGGATCAGTCATCCTACGTCGGCCTCCGCCACCGTCCTGCGACACACGGATCGGACAGATCCGGCGCCGGAGCCCGTGGGCCCTTTCGGTCCACGGGCTTCGTCACGGTGCCGGTGCTACTCCGTCGCGATCGCGTTCAGCACGTTCATCCGACCCGCCCGGAACGCCGGGACCAGGGCGGCGAACAGGCCGACGAAGGCCGAGCCGACGAAGACCGTGAGGATCGTCGGCCACGGGATCTCCAGAACGCCGAGGCCCTCCAGAGCCAGCAGCTTCTGGGCCGCCGTGCCCCAGCCCATGCCCAGGCCGAGGCCGAGCAGGGCGCCGAAGAGGGCGATGACCACCGACTCCAGGCGAATCATGCGGCGCAGCTGGCGGCGGGAGAGGCCGATGGCGCGCATCAGGCCGATCTCACGGGTCCGCTCGACCACCGACAGGGCCAGAGTGTTCACCACGCCGAGCACCGCGACGATGATCGCGAGCGCCAGCAGACCGTAGACGATGTTCAGCAGCTGGCCGATCTGGTCCTTCAGGTCCTGCTTGAAGTCTGCCTGGTTCTGCACGGTGTACTGCGGGTACGCGGCGAGGGCGTCCTTGAGGGCGGTGTACGCCTCCTTCTCCTTGCCGTCCTGCGCCTTGGCGAACATGATCATGTTCTTCGGCATCTTGTCGGCGGGGACGTACTTCTCCGCGGTCGTGATGTTGGTGTACATCGCGCCCTTGTCGACGTTCGTGTCGTCCGAGGTGATCGCGGCGACCTTCAGCCTCGCCGTCCCGCCGTCCTTGAACGCGACGGTGATCCGGTCGCCGACCTTGATCCTGTGCCGGGTGGCGTACGCGTCGCCGACCGACATGGCGTCCTTGCCGTAGGCGTCGGCCAGGTTGCCGGAGACCGTCTCGCGGCGCAGGTCGTCCCTGTACGTCGGGTCCGCGGCGACGACGCCCTCGTCCTCGACCGCGCCGTCGGGGGCGGTGAGCTTGGCGCTGACGGCTTTGTAGTCGGTGAAGTGCTCGATGCCGGGGACGGCCTTCAGTGCCTCCGCGGCCTGCGGCACGATCGGCTGCGGGTTGCCGCTCGGCTGGACGATGAAGTCCGCGCCGACCGACCTGTCGAGCTCCTCGGTCGCCGAGGCGACCATCGACGAGCCGACGACGGAGAGACAGGCGACCAGCGCGAGGCCGATCATCAGGGCCGCTCCGGTCGCTCCGGTACGCCGCGGGTTGCGCAGCGCGTTGCGCTCGGCCATCCGTCCGACCGGGCCGAACATCCGCAGCACCACCGTGCTGAGCACCCGGACCACGAAGCCGGCCAGCAGCGGGCCGATGACGATGAAGCCGATCAGGGTGAGGACCACGCCCGCACCGAGGAAGAGCGATCCGCCGCTCGCCTCGTCGGCCTTCGCCGAGGCGTACAGGGCGGCGCCACCGGCGAGCGTGAGGACCAGGCCGATCAGGGCCCGTACCCGGCCGGCGCGGCCGTCCGCCGGGGTTCCGGCGTCCCGCAGGGCGGCCATCGGGGAGATCTTCCCGGCCCGGCGTGCCGGGATGTACGCGGCGAAGACGGTGACGACGATGCCGAGCATCAGCCCGAGCGCCGGGGTCGTCCACGCGACGGTCAGATCCTCGGTGGACAGGTTCATACCCATGGCGTTCATGAGCTTCATCAGTCCGACCGCGACACCGATTCCGGCGCCGACGCCGAGGAGGGAACCGACGACGCCGAGGAACAGCGCCTCGATCAGGACCGACCGGTTGACCTGCTTGCGGCTGGAGCCGATGGCCCGCATCAGGCCGATCTCGCGGGTGCGCTGGGCCACCAGCATCGAGAAGGTGTTGACGATGAGGAAGATGCCGACGAGGAAGGCGATCCCGGCGAAGCCGAGCATCGCGTACTTCATCACGTCGAGGAATGAGCCCATGGAGTCCTTGTTGGCGTCCGCGGCCTCCTGCTGGGTCCGGAGCTTGTACGCGGCGCTGTCACCGAGGGCGGTGGCGACGTTCTTCTTCAACTGCGCATCACTGACACCGGGCTTGGCGGTGACGGAGATGTGGGTGAAGACATCGGGCTTGCCGAGCAGCTTGACCTGCGCGGTGGCGGTGTCGAGGTAGACGACGGCCGCGCCCGGGTTGGTGACCTTGAAGGAGGCGATACCGCTGATCCTCGCCCTGATGTCACCGGTGACGGCGATGGTGCGCAGCTCGTCACCGATCTTCAGGTGGTGCTTGTCCGCGGTGTCGGCGTCGACCATGACCTCGGTCGGACCGCGCGGTGCGTGGCCGGACGTGATCTCCATGGAGCGCAGATCGTTCTGCGTCCAGTTGCCCGCGATGGTCGGGGCGCCGGTCGAGGAGCCCATGTTCTCGTTGTGGCTGTCGACGACGGTGACGGACATGCTGGTGACCGCACCCTCGGCGGTCTTCACCCCGTCCGCCTTCCCGGCCTGCTCGACGGCGGCGGCGGGCAGCGAAACGGGCTTGCCGTTCTCGGGCAGTTCGTCGGCGCCCTGCGCGTTCCTGGGGCTGACGGTGACGTCGGCGGAGGTGGCGGCGAAGAGCTTGTCGAACGTCGTGTTCATCGTGTCGGTGAAGACGAGCGTGCCGCACACGAACGCCACCGACAGCAGGACGGCGACGGCGGAGAGCGCCATCCGCCCCTTGTGCGCAAGGAAGTTGCGCACCGAGGTCTTCCAGATGGTCATGACGTCCGCCCGCGCGCGTCGAAGTCCTTCATGCGGTCGAGGACCTGGTCGGCGGTCGGGTTGTGCATCTCGTCGACGATGCGTCCGTCCGCGAGATACAGCACCCGGTCCGCGTAGGAGGCGGCCACCGGGTCATGGGTGACCATGACAATGGTCTGTCCCAGCTCGTCGACGGACTTGCGCAGGAAGGTCAGCACCTCGGCGCCGGCCCGCGAGTCCAGGTTCCCGGTGGGCTCGTCACCGAAAATGATCTCCGGCCGGGCGGCGAGCGCCCGGGCGACCGCGACCCGCTGCTGCTGGCCGCCGGAGAGCTCGGTGGGCCGGTGCTTGAGCCGCTCGGCGAGACCGACCGTCTCCACGACCTGGCGCAGCCAGCCGGCGTCGGGCTTGCGGCCCGCGATGTCCATCGGCAGCGTGATGTTCTCCAGCGCGTTGAGCGTCGGGAGCAGGTTGAACGCCTGGAAGATGAAGCCGATCCGGTCCCGGCGGAGCTGAGTGAGCTTCTTGTCCTTGAGCTGGGTGATCTCGGTTTCGTCGAGATAGATCTCGCCCGAGCTCACGGTGTCCAGTCCGGCCAGGCAGTGCATCAGGGTCGACTTGCCGGAACCCGAGGGGCCCATGATCGCGGTGAACTGCCCACGGGCGATGTCCACATCGACATGGTCGAGCGCGACGACCCGGGTCTCCCCGGCGCCGTACGCCTTGACGACCTGCCGCGCCCGCGCAGCAACGGCCGTACGCCCTCCAGTGCCCCCGTGCCTGGGAATGGTTACAGCCGTTGTCACGGTGATTCTCCTAAGTCGGTGAAGAAGTCGTCGGCGAAGACGTCCTCGGCCGGGACGTCGATTCGAGATGGGCGCCGCCCGCTGCACGGACGGCGCTGTGTACGTACTGAGTCTCGTGTCCGGACGCGGTCCGGCGCGCTGGTGCCCAGTGCAGTCTTGCGGTGGGGTTTTCCCCACCCCGCCCCCTGCGGCCACCCGCATTCGCGCTGTTGGGAACACGTTAAGGAACGGGCCCCCGGCCCCACGTCCTCCGGCGGGAGGAACCGCCCCTGGACAGAAGTAAGGAGCTACCCCTAGGGGTCTCGGCCCCCGGGTGGAGCCGGATCTCAGGGCCTCCACCCCCGGGGTGGCGGCCGACCGGTCCCGGGGCCGTGCCCGGCAGCGGGTGAGACAGTGTCACCGGAAGATACGTGCATGGGGAAGGGATCTTTATGAACGGCTCGGGCGGCGACACCGAAGCGGTATCGGGGTCCGGAGTGGACCCCGTCCCCGCCCCGCCCGTCCCCCGGGGCCGCGGCCCCGCCGTGGCCGCGCTGATGCTCGGC
Organism: Streptomyces sp. NPDC057486; assembly: GCF_042802415.1. Taxonomy (NCBI): domain Bacteria; kingdom Bacillati; phylum Actinomycetota; class Actinomycetes; order Kitasatosporales; family Streptomycetaceae; genus Streptomyces; species Streptomyces sp. NPDC057486. The sequence goes on from NZ_JBHVEE010000014.1 coordinate 83,684, forward strand.
ATGGCGCTGGCGGCCATCGACGGCACCATCGTCTCCACCGCCGTCCCGCAGATCCTCGGCGCTCTCGGCGGCTTCGCCGTCTTCTCCTGGCTCTTCTCCGGCTACCTGCTGGCCGTCACCGTCACTCTGCCGGTCTACGGGAAGTTCTCCGACACGTTCGGCCGCAAACCGGTCCTGATCGCAGGCATCATCCTCTTCCTGGTCGGCTCGGTCCTCTGCGCCGCCGCCTGGAACATGGCCGCGCTCATCGCCTTCCGGGTCGTCCAGGGACTCGGCGGCGGGGCGCTGCAGGGCACGGTGCAGACGATCGCCGCCGACCTCTACCCGCTCAAGGAACGCCCCCGGATCCAGGCCAAGTTGTCCACCGTCTGGGCCACGTCCGCCGTCGCCGGACCGGTGATCGGCGGGCTGATCGCCGCGTACGCCGACTGGCGGTGGATCTTCCTGATCAATCTGCCGGTCGGGGCGCTCGCGCTCTGGCTGGTCGTGCGCCACCTCCACGAGCCGTCCCGCCCTCGCGGAGCCGGTGCGCCACGGCCACGGATCGACTGGGCGGGCGCTCTCGCCGTCTTCGCGACCGGCGCCCTGCTGCTGACCGCGCTCGTCCAGGGCGGGGTCGCCTGGCCCTGGCTCTCCGCGCCGTCGCTCGGCCTGCTGGCCGCGAGCGCGGTCCTCGCCTTGCTGACCGTCGTCATCGAGCGGCGCGCCGCCGACCCGATCATCCCGGGCTGGGTGTGGCGCCGCCGGACCATCGCCTCGGTCAATCTGGCCCTGGGTGCGATGGGGCTGCTGATGGTCGCCCCGACGGTCTTCCTGCCGACGTACGCCCAGTCGGTGCTCGGCCTCGGCCCGATCGCCGCCGGTTTCGTGCTCTCCGTGATGACGCTGAGCTGGCCGGTGTCGGCGGCCCTGTCCAACCGGGTCTACAACCGCATCGGCTTCCGCCGCACCGCGATCATCGGCATGGGCTGCGCCCTGCTGATCCTGCTCTCCTTCCCGCTGCTGCCGTACCCCGGCGAGCCCTGGCAGCCGGCCCTGATCATGCTGCTGCTGGGCGCGGCGCTGGGGCTGTTCCAACTGCCGCTGATCATCGGGGTCCAGTCGACGGTCGGCTGGTCCGAACGCGGTACGACGACCGCTTCCGTGCTGTTCTGCCGCCAGGTGGGACAGAGTCTGGGCGCCGCGCTCTTCGGCGCCGTCGCCAACGGAGTCCTCGCCTCCCGGCTCGCGGACGCGCCCGCCCCCGGGCTGTCGGGCGACCTGGACGCGATCTCCCACGCACTGGACGACCCGGGCGCGCTCTCCGCCGCCGCGACGGACCATCTGCGCCGGGCCGTCGACGCCGCTGTCGACCAGGTGTACATCGGGGCCGCGGTGGCCGCGGCGGTGGCGCTGCTGGTGCTGGTCTTCGTGGCGCCGCGCCGCTTCCCGATCCTCACCGAGAACACCGATACCGGCGCCGGAACCACCGCCGTGAGCAGCGCCGAAGCGCCCCGGGGCTAACAGGAGCTCGGGGCTGCCCCATGGACAACTGAAGGGTTACCACAGGTAGTTCGGGCAAACCCCTCCCCAGCGGGGATACTCACTAGTAACGTACGCGCTTCCAACAGCGCACACGCGCTACTGCCTTGCAGTTCGTCACCGGACCCGAGCCATGCAAGGAGCAGCATCCCGATGTCGTACGAGTCTCCGCACGCCTCCCCCTCCCAGCCGCAGCGCCGTCCTCCGTACCGGCCGCAGTACCAGCCTCCCCAGGACCCCGACTTCCTGCTGCCCTGGCAAAGGTCCGCGGCCGGCGAACCACCCCGGTGGCCCAGTCCGCCCGTCACGCACGTCCCCGCCCCCGGCCACCACAGCGATCTGCGCAGACTGCGCGCCGCCTACCGCGTACTGCGGCGCGGCGCGACGCTGACCGCACTCGGCTTCTTCACGCTCTTCCTCCTGCTGTCCGGCTTCGCGCCGGGACTGATGACCCGTCCTCTCGGCAGCGGCCTCACCATCGGCCTGGCACTCGGCCTGTGCCAGCTCCCGGTGACCCTGCTCGCGATCGCCCTGTACGAGCGGACCGCCCGGCGCGTGGTCGATCCGCTCGCCGCCGAACTCCGCAGAACAGGAGCGGCCCGATGAACGGATTCGACGAGTCCGCACAGACGATGTCCCTGGTGGCCTTCATCGCCGTGGCCTCCGTCACCCTGCTGCTGTGTGTGATGACGGGACCGGACCGCGACGACCTCGACGAGTTCTACACCGGCTACCGCTCGCTCTCCCCCATCCGCAACGGCCTCGCCATCGCCGGTGACTACCTTTCCGCGGCGACCCTCCTCGGCACCACCGGGATCATCGCCCTCACCGGCTACGACGGGCTCGTGCTCGCCCTGAGCACCACCCTCTCGCTCGTGCTGCTGATGTTCCTGCTGGCCGAACCGCTGCGCAACGCGGGCCGGTTCACCATGGGCGACATGCTCGCCCGCCGCGCCCCCGGCCGCGCGGTCCGCATCGCCGCGTGCGGTGTCACCCTTGCCGCGCTCGTCCCGCTGATGGTCGTTCAGCTCGCGGGCAGCGGCGATCTTCTGGCGTTCATCCTCGGGTTCGACAGCTCCGGATTCCGCACCGGCTCGATCATCGTGCTCGGCATCGTGATGATCGGCTATGCGGCGATCGGCGGGATGAAGGGAACGGCCCTGATCCAGATCGTCAAGACGGTCGTCCTCGTGGCCGCCTGTCTCACCATCTCCCTCCTGGTCATGAACCGCTTCGACTGGTCGACCGGCGCCCTGCTCGCCGCCGCCCAGCAGGGCAGCGGGGCCGGGGTGGCCTATCTGCAGTCCGGGCTGCAGTTCGGCGGCAGCGGGCTCGACATGGTCAGCTCCGAACTGACCGTGGTGCTCGGCGCCGCCTGTCTCCCGCACATCACCATGCGGATGTCGAGCGCCCGCAGCGCACAGTCCGTCCGCCGCTCGCTCTCCTGGGCGGTCTCGGTGGTCGCAGTGCTCTGCCTGCTGCTCACCGTGATCGGTTTCGGTGCGGCGGCACTGGTCGGCCACAACCTCATCGTGGCCGCCGGAGCCCAGGGCAACGGTTCGATCCTGCAGGTCAGCGGCGCGGTGGCGGGCAGCGGTGAGCTCGGTGCGCTGGTCGTCACCATGATGACGACGGCCATCTTCCTGACCCTGCTCGCCTCGGTCGCCGGCATGATCCTGGCCTGTGCGAACTCCCTGGCCCACGACCTGTTCGCCCACGGACTGCACGGGATACGCAACCGGGACAAAGGGCCGGTCGAGGGTCGCATCGAGATGGGCACGGCGCAGGCAGCCGCGGTCGGTGTCGGTCTGGTCGCCACCGCGCTCGCCGTCCTGGCCCGGCACTGGAACCTCCAGGCGCTGGTGACGCTCTCCTTCTGCATCGGGGCGTCGGCGCTGTCCCCGGCGCTCGTCTACAGCATGTTCTGGCGGCGCTTCACCCGCACCGGACTGCTCTGCTCCCTCATCGGCGGCACCGTCGCCGTCCTCGTGCTGATCACCGGCACGAATCTGGTCTCGGGTTCGCCCGGGACGGTCTTCCCCGGACACGACTTCAACTGGTTCCCGTTCACCACGACCGGGCTCGTGTCGATCCCGGTCGGTTTCCTGTCGGGCTGGCTGGGCACGGTGCTCGGCGGGCGTACGGCGGCCGAGGAGCGCCGGTTGTACGAGGCCGAGGAGCCGTGGATCCTGGCGGGCGCGCCGCCGGCCACCCGCCGCTGAACACGGCCGCCATCGGCCGTGTCCGTCCCGGCGCTCCTCGGTCACCGTGCGCCCGCCGAGTCCGGTGCGAGCGCGACCCAGTCAGGCCGCCCGGACTGCCGCCGGAGGTGTACGGATCAGTTCTCCGCCGCCACACGCCCGGTGAGCGCCGCGAGCGAGTTTCGTACGTGCGTCATGTGCGCCTGCACCTCCTCGCGACCCTCCTCGTGCTCCCGCAGAATCCGCTCGGTCTCCCGGATCACCCGCTCCTCGCGCGCCCTGGCCGCCGCGATCAGTTCGGCGGCCCGCGCCTCGGCGTCCTCCTGGCCGTGCCGCGCCGCCTCCTCGGCCTCCGACAGGGCCCGGCGCGCCTCGGCCAGCCGGGCCTCCGCCCGGTCGGTCAGCTCGTCGTGCCGCACGGCCTGGGCCGCTTCGGCAGCCGCCAGTTCGCGTTCGACGGTCTTCCATCGCTCGGTGTGCTCGTGCTCCTGGTTGGCCAGCACGCTCGCGGTACGGCGGCGGGTCTCCGCCATCGCGGCCTCCGCCTGGTCGCGCACCTCACCTGCTTCCTTGCGGGCGGCGGCGACCGTGGAGTCGGCGCTCTGCTGCGCCGCGGCCACCGTCTCGTCGGCGCGGGACCCGGCGGCCGACCGGAGGGCATCGGAGTCCGCCCGGGCGTGGCCGCGGAGCTTACGGGCCGCCGCGTCCGCCGCGTCCCGCAGCGCCTGCGCCTCCTCCTGCGCAGTGCTGCGTACGGCCTGCGCCTCCGCATCGGCGAGCGCCAGGATCTCCTGGGCCCGCTCGCCGAGCGAGGCGTACGTCGGCGGGGCGAGCGTGGCGACGACCTCGGCCAGCCGTGCCGACTCGGCCTCCAGCTCCTCCGCCAGCGCGGTCAGCCGGGACACCCTCTCCCGCGCCCCGTCCAGCTCCGCCGACAGATCGGCCACTCTTCCGTCCACCTGCTCCGGGCGGTAGCCACGTCCTCGCACCACGACGAAGCCGTACGCGGACACCGGTGCAGCACTCATCCTTGAAGCCTCTCTCCGACTCTCCGACCACCAAGCAATACGTCAAGGATGCGGCAATTGGCAGAGAAGTCCGAATCCATTCGGTGGTTTCCCGAGGGAAGCGACAGGTGTCACATACAACGGAGCGCCCGGGTCCCCTGGCGGGGTCCGGGCGCTCCGTACTCGGCGGATCAGGTCGGATCAGATCAGATCAGGCCGTCCCACATCTGCTCCAGCAGCACCGACCACCAGCTCTCCGGCGACGCGAGCGCCGCCGGGTCCAGTGCCACCAACTGCGCCTGGAAGTCGACCGTCCAGCGGCCCGCCTGCTCCGGGTTGAGACCGAAGCGGAGCCGCCACATCCGGCCGAGGAGCGCCATCGAGCGCGTGAACTCCGGCAGGCCTGTGTTCACGAACTGCGGCGGTGCCGGCTGCCCGCCGGGACCGCCCTCCACCGGCACGGCCACGATGTTCGCCGTGCCGTACTGGACACAGATCGCCCGCCCGAAGTCGGACCCCATGACGAGATACGACCCCGCGTCGGTGGCCGGCTGAACCTGGCGCTGCGCGGCCAGTTCGGCCAGTGTCGGCACCACCGGCTGACCCGGCTGCGCCCAGAAGAACGGCCCGAAGTCGGCGGGCAGACCCGCCCACACGAGCGTCCGCGCCACGATCTCGGGCACGCCCTGGCGGGACACCGCGCGCTGGTCGAAACGGAGCACGCCCTGTGGCCCGAAGGCCTGCAACAGCTCCTCCGCGATCGCCTCCGGCGGGATCGGCATCGCGGGCGGCATCTGCGGCAGCGGGGCCCGCACCGGCGCCGGGCGCGCCGGACCGTCCGCTACCTGGTGCAGCTCACCCTGGTGGGTGAGCAGATGCTGCATGCCCTGCTGACGGCTGGCGTGGTCGGTGCCGTACGGGGCGACGCTGGTGATCCGCACCTGCGGCCAGGTCTCCCGGATCATCCGCGCACAGTAGCCACCGGGCAGCTCGCAGGACTCCAGCTCGGTGTGGAGCTCGATGACCTGCTGCGGTGGCACGTTCATGGCCCGCAGCTCGTGCAGCATCTGCCACTCGGGGTGCGGGGTGCCGGGCGCCGAGCGGCGGATCAGTTGCTGCTCGCTGCCGTCGGGCGCCCGGAAGCGCAGCACGGCCTGGTAGCCGGGGCCGACGGTCGGCTGACCGGCCGGCGGCTGCGGATAGCCGTACGCCGGGGGCGGCGGGGTGTGCTGATTCGGCGGTACGGGACCGGGGACGCCGCCCGGCGGCATGCCGGGGGCCCCGGGCGGACCGGGCGGGCCGACCTGGGCAGGTCCCGCGAGCATCGTGGCGGCATGGTGCGCGCCACCACCGGGCGGGGGCGGGGTGGATCCGGGAGGTCCGGGCGGGGCGGGAGGCTGCGGGGCACCGGGCGGGCCGGGGGGCCTGGGCGCGCTCGGGCCACCCATGCCCGGGTCGGCAAGCATGGTCGCTGCCTGATGCACTCCGCCACCCGGCGGGGGCGGAGTCGACCCGGGAGGTCCGGGCGGGGCGGGAGGCTGCGGGGCACCGGGCGGGCCGGGGGGCCTGGGCGCGCTCGGGCCACCCATGCCCGGGTCGGCAAGCAT
>NZ_JBHVEE010000014.1:90119-106025 GCF_042802415.1 Streptomyces sp. NPDC057486
GGTCGCGGCGTGGTCGAAGCCGCCACCGGGCGGCGGCGTCGACCCAGGAGGTCCGGGAGGTGCCGGAGGTCCGGGAGGTGCCGGAGGTCCGGGAGGGGCCGGAGGTCCGGGAGGGGCGGGCTGCCCTGGAGGCCCGGGGGGCTGAGGTGCACCGGGCGGGCCGGCCTGCGAGACGAGCTGCGTCGGCAGGTACCCGCCCGCCGGGGCACCGGGCGCGCCCGGACCCGAGGGCGGCGGCACGGGCGCGCCCGGCCTGGCGCCCGGCGTGCCGGGGGCGCCGGGCGGCGGCGGAGTGGTCGACCCGCCACCGCGCGCACCGCGCGGCGGCACCGTGGCCTTGCTGGTGGTGGCGTCGGCGATGTCACCGCTCCCGGGAGCCCCGGAGGGACCCGGTCCGGGTGCGCCCGGACCCTGCGGGTCCAGACCAGGGGCGATCGCCGTCCGGGGCAGCTGGCTGCCGCCCGACATGAGCGCGGTCGGCGCATCCGCGGAGACCACCGGCGGCGGGGTGCCGTCGTCATCGGCGCCCGAGAGCGGCGGCGCGAACACAGTGGCCGGCAGCGCGACCGCCCCGTCGTCGGAGTCCGCGTTGGTGTCGGTCCCGGCCCACGGGGTGGCCCCGGTGGGCGCGTTCGGCGAGGAGGCCGGAACGCCGTCGGGGGTGGTGGGCTCGTGCTCGCCCTGCGCACCGGCGCCCTGCCACGGCGGCCCACCGGACGGCGTCCCGGAAGGGGCCGCCTGCGCGGGAACAAATGGAGCGGGAGAAGCGGAAGGCGCGGGGGGAGGGTTCCCGTCGCGCTCCGCCCGCCGGTCCGGGATCCCGAGCTTGTCCGCCGCTTCCTGGAGCCACTCCGGCGGGCTCAGCAGGAAGGACGTCTGATTCAGGTCGACGCGCGCCGGCGACGGCGCCGGGGCCGGGGCGGCGGCGACCGTGCCGTACTCCTCCTCGTACCGCCGGATCACCTCGCCCACCGGCAGTCCGGGCCAGAGCGTCGCCTCACCGCTGTCACGGGCGATCACCAGCCGCTGCCGGCCACCGTCCGAGACGGGGCCCTCCGCGCGGTCCTCGGCCCACACCACGAAGCCCAGCTCGAACTCGCGGACCCGCACCTCGCGGTGCTGGTACGCGGGCACGTCTCCGTTGACCCACTCGTCCGCGCGTTCCTGCGCCTGCGCAAAGGTCACCATTGCGCTCACCCCTCCACCGGGACGGCCCGGGCGAAGCCGCCGTCCACCATCAGGTTCGCCACGGTCTCCAGCTCCGGCGGGTTGCCCGCCAGCCGCTGCAGGAAGGCGTCGAAGTCCGCACCGCAGGGCAGCAGCAGCCGGTCCACGCGCTCCTGCACGCTCCAGCCGTCCCGGTCCCGGGCATCGTCGTACGCGCAGAACCAGACCGAGCCGACGCCGTTGCCCCGGACCTTCACCGCGAGGATGCCGCCCTGGACGAAGCCGACGCCCAGGTAGTCCTTGGTGAGGTGGTCGCGCAGGCACTTGTTGACGTACACCAGGTCGTTCACCGCGGCCTCTTCACGCACTGTGAAGAACGGCTGATCGACCAGGAGACCGAGCTCCGCGTCGAGCGCCGCACCGGCCGGCGCCGAGCCGCCGGCCGCCTTCAGGAAGGATCGGTACGCGCCCGGCAGCCGGTAGCCGAGGTCCTCCTCGACGCCCTGGATCTGCTGCTCGCTGACCGAGACCGCGCCCTTCGGGAGCCGGAAGTGCGCGGGCCGGGTCTCCTGCAGCGGACGCGTGCCCCGCTTGTTCTGGTCGACCGCGGTGGTCGCGAGACCACCGTGGTGCCGGAGCAGTGCCTTGACCTCGACCGGGACGAGCTCCATCCGCCGGCCGCCCGGCACGTGGTGCCAGGTCCAGCCGTGCGGGGTGGCGACCGCCGGGATCGTGTCCCACAGCTCGTGGCCGCTCGCCGCCAGCGCCGCGTTGGCCGAGACGTAGTCGGTGAGCCGCAGCTCATCGACGCCGAAGCCCTGCGGAGGCTCGGCGATCTCGGCGGCGGCGCGTGCGTACGGCGCGAATACCGGGCAGCCGTTCTCGTCCACGCGCACACCTCTGGGGTGGCGGGACGCCCGGACCGGGTCCGGGAAGTGCACGACCTGCCCGGCGTAGGCCGCGTTCGGTGGCGCGGCTTGCTGCCCGAGCCGACCTGTCGTCATGGCGGTTGCCCCCTGCTGCGTCTGTCTGGTGAGGACCGACCTGCCCATGGGGACGGTCCAGGCACAGCCTATGCGGTGGCGCAACAGGGGGTCCCGCCCCTCCGCTGCCCTTCCGGCTCTCTTCCGCCATCACCTCCCCTTCGGTCACGAACCGTCACAACTCAGTGACGGACAAGCGTCGGTCAGGCCACTGTCCGCGACACGCAGACACGTTTCACCGACCCAGCTTCCCCACCGACTGGCACATTTGGCAGGCTGTCACCGCAACTCGGGGGGATTGCACGGGAGGGACATCCGCACCATGCACGCAGCACAATCAGTCACATCCGGCGATCCGCGCCTCAACTGGAGCAGCACCGGGACGAGCAGCAGACCTCGTCTCCACCAACGCCGCGACGGCATCCTGCCGGCCGTGGCCGCAGCGCTGTCCGTCCGCGGTGAAACGCTGACCTGCACGGCGGGCAAGGGCGACCAGCCGCCCGTACTGCACCCGTTGGTCCAGGACTTCCTCGACACGCTCACCAGCGGGCAGCGCGAACGCTTCACAGGCCGCTGCCCCGAGGCGATCCTGCTCTCCCGGCAGCTCACCGCCGCGGAGACCGACCGGTCCAAGCGAGCCCAGCGCAAACCGCTGACCAGCGGGGAGGCGCGGCGCGCACTGAAGCACTCGCGGCTGACCGCGCGTCGGATCCGCGAGGACGGCGACCCGATGCACGGCAGCTACGCGCCACCGTGCCGCTCCTGCACGGCGATGCTCGCCCATTTCGGCGTCCGTCCCGTCGACCTCACCACCACCAGCGCGGCGACCACCGCCGAGAAGGGCTGATCGCGCGCCGATGCACGACCGAACCGACCTTCCCCAGCAGAGCGACCGCGCGACCCATACGGACCGTGCCACCACCACCCGCTTTCCCGTCGCCGTCGACTCCGCCCTGCGGACCGCGGGCTGGCAGCCGGGCCGCTGGGACATCCGGCAGGCGGAGGAGTGGGCGGACGCGCTGCGCGCCCACACGTCACCGGCCGGACATCAGCACGCGGTGTTCCCGGCGGCGGTGGAGGCGTGGGCGGAGTTCGGCGGCCTGCACATCACGGCGTCCGCGCCGGGCCGGCAGATCGCACCGGCGTCGGTGCGGATCGATCCGCTGAGCGGACTGCACCTGGCCCGCACCCTCGGTGACCTCGGGCGGGCGCTGGAGACCGAGGTCAGCCCGCTGGGGGAGGAGGGGGACGGGCAGGCGGTCCTCGCGATCGACGCCGAGGGGCGCGTGTACAGCATCGACCACACCGGCGACTGGTTCCTGGGCGCGGACATCGACCAGGCCCTGGCGACGCTGGTCGGCGGGATCCAGCCGGAGCGTCTGACGTCGGACTGAGCGGGTCCCGGGACGGGGACGGTGAGGCGGGCCGCGGGTGTCCGGGGACCGCTCCGCGCCCGATCGCCCCGACGGGCTTCAGCTTCCGGCCCCCTCGGCCCGCACCCGTGACGAAGTGAACGCGCCGCTTGCGATCGCCGGACGGGCCCGAAAAGCCGGCCAGCACAGGCCGCAACCCTCTCGGGGTGAACCCCACGTCCTCGTCGACGGACGGGGCGAGACCGCAGGGGGTTACGCGGCCCCGTGGGCCGGGAGTACCGCCGATACCCGGAAGCCCCCCGCGTCCGTCGGGCCCGAGACGAATACGCCGCCCAGGCCCAGTACCCGCTCCCGCATTCCCACCAGGCCATTGCCGCCGCTCGGCAGCCCCGCGTCCGTCGCGGCGCCGTCCGACGGGCCGTTCTCCACCTGCATCGCGACCTCCGAGCCCCGGTGCGCCAGCCGCACCCACGTCTTCGCGCCCGCCGCGTGCTTGTGGACGTTCGTCAGGGCCTCCTGCACCACCCGGTACGCCGTCTGCTCCACCTCGGGGGCGTACGCGCACGCCTCGCCGTCCACCGACAGCTCCACCGTCATCCCGGCCGCCCGTGACTGCCCGATCAGCGTCTCCACCTCGTGCAGCCGCGGCCCGTCCTCCGTGGCGGCGGCCGCCGCAGCGGCTGCCGCCTCACCCACCGCGGCCAGCGGAACCTTCGCGCCCCGGGTCGCCGCCGGATCCCCCGTCCGCAGCACGCCGAGCATCTCGCGCAGTTCGGTCAGGGCCTGTCTGCCCATGTCGCCGACCAGTGCCGCGTTCCGTACCGCCTTCGCCGGGTCCTTCGGGGCGACGGCCTGCAGGGCGGCCGCATGCACCACCATCAGGCTGACCCGGTGCGCGACCACGTCATGCATCTCGCGCGCGATCCGGGTCCGCTCCTCGGTGCGCGCCCACTCCGCCCGCTCCTCGGCCCGGTCGGCGAGCAGCGACAGCTCCCGTTCCAGGGAGTCCGCCCGCTCCCGCAGGCTCTCCATCAGTCGGCGCCGCGCCCCTATGTAGAGGCCGAACAGCACGGGGGGAGCCGTGAGGCCCAGTGACATGAAGAGGGACGTCAGCGGTACGTACCAGTCGCCCGGCCCGAAGTCCCCGGACTGCACGGAGACGCTCTGCCGCAGCCGTACGTACGTGACGATGAACGTCCCGACCAGCGACATCCCCATCAGCACCGCGGTGATCCGGCGCGGTACGTCGGACGCGGCCAGCGTGTAGAGGCCGACCAGGCCCATCAGGAAGCCCATCTCGGCGGGCGTCGTCGCGATCGCGACCAGCACCACGGCGATCGGCCAGCGGCGACGCACCACCAGAACGGCCCCGGCGAGCAGGCCGAACACCACCCCGACGGGCACCGGCAGCCCGGTGTCCCCCGCGAACGCCACACCTTCCAGTGCGCATTCCAGCGCCGACAGGAGCGCCAGCCCCACGTCCAGGGCGACACTGCGCCGCCGTTCCCACCACCAATAGCCGCGAGTGGTCGTTCCCACGCCTTCCCGGTATGCCCCCGTTACGGTCATGGCATCCAGCCTACGGGCGGGCGCACCTCATTTTCGGGCTACGCGCATCACAGCGCGCCTCGCCGGAGCACGGCGACCCGTCGCGTTGAAGGCCGGTGGTACGGCATAGTGTTGTCTGCCCGGTCGACGGCCTGACGGTCTGTCCAGTCGATCGGCTTTGCTGTCCCCTGTGGTGTAACGGCAGCACAGTGGCTTTTGGTGCCATTTGTCCGGGTTCGAATCCTGGCAGGGGAGCATGCACGCGCGGGCCCCGACCATGACGGTCGGGGCCCGCGCCCGTTTCGGCCAGTAGCTCCCCCGGTATCCTGCGGATGTCCACCATCCGAAGCCGAAGGGCACATCCGTGTGCGCCGGTCCTCCTCAGGTCCCCGGCGCCGCTCGATCAGGGGAGGCCCCATTGGCAGCCGTCATCGTCCTCGCAGCGGGTGAGGGCACCCGCATGAAGTCGAAGACCCCGAAGGTTCTGCACGAGATCTCCGGGCGCTCACTCGTCGGGCATGTCGTCACCGCCGCACGCGAGCTGGACCCCGAGCACCTCGTCGTGGTCGTCGGCCATGCGAGCGAGCAGGTCACCGCGCACCTCGCCACCGTCGACAGCCAGGTGCGGACCGCCTACCAGGCCGTCCAGGGCGGCACCGGCCACGCCGTACGCACCGCGCTCGAAGAACTCGGCGGCACCGTCGAGGGCACGGTGATCGTCGTCTGCGGCGACACCCCGCTGCTCTCCGGCGCGACGCTCACCGCGCTCGCCGCCGTCCACACCGCCGACGCGAACGCCGTCACCGTGCTGACCGCCGAGGTCCCTGACGCCACCGGCTACGGCAGGATCGTCCGCGACGCCGCAAGCGGCGCGGTCACCGAGATCGTCGAGCACAAGGACGCCACCGACGCGCAGCGCGCCATCCGCGAGATCAATTCCGGGGTCTTCGCGTTCGACGGACAGCTGCTCACGGACGCCCTCGGCAAGGTCCGCGCCGACAACAGCCAGGGCGAGGAGTACCTCACCGACGTGCTGTCCATCCTGCGCGAGGCGGGGCACCGCGTCGGCGCCTCCGTCGCTGCCGACCACCGCGAGATCCTCGGGATCAACAACCGCGTCCAGCTGGCCCAGGCCCGCACCCTGCTGAACGAGCGGCTGCTGGAGCGGGCCATGCTCGCCGGCGTGACCGTCGTGGACCCGGCGACGACGCTGATCGACGCCACGGTGACGTACGAGCAGGACGCGATCGTGCACCCCGGCACCCAGTTGCTCGGGACCACGCACCTCGCCGAGGACGCCGAGGTCGGCCCGAACAGCCGGCTGACGGACACCACCGTCCACGCGGGCGCCCGCGTCGACAACACGGTCGCGGTCGGGGCGGAGATCGGCCCGGGCGCGACGGTCGGCCCGTACGCGTATCTGCGCCCCGGCACCACGCTCGGCCCGAGGGCCAAGGCCGGTACGTACGTGGAGATGAAGAACGCCACGATCGGTGAGGGCACGAAGGTGCCGCACCTGAGCTACGTCGGCGACGCGACCATCGGCGACCACTCCAACATCGGCGCCGCCAGCGTCTTCGTGAACTACGACGGGGTGTCGAAGCACCACACGACGATCGGGTCTCACTGCCGCACCGGGTCGGACAATATGTTTGTGGCACCTGTCACGGTCGGGGACGGCGTCTACACCGCTGCGGGCTCGGTCATCACCAAGGACGTACCGCCCGGTTCGCTGGCCGTCGCCCGCGGCCAGCAAAGGAATATCGCGGGTTGGGTGGCCCGTAAGCGTCCGGGCAGCGCCGCCGCGCAGGCGGCTCAGGCCGCCGCCGAAGAGGCCGACAGCGAAAGCTGACCGGAAACGGGTGCGCCGCGCACGGCGTACCGTGATAGATGCTCACCCCATTTCGGCTGGCTCGTTGCACATCGGGACACATGCTGCAGCGCCAGGAACACGTCTGAGGAGACTGTGCTGTGACCGGGATCAAGACGACCGGCGAGAAGAAACTGATGCTCTTCTCCGGCCGCGCCCACCCCGAGCTGGCCGAGGAGGTTGCGCACCAACTGGGTGTCGGCCTCGTGCCGACGAAGGCCTTCGATTTCGCCAACGGTGAGATCTACGTCCGCTTCCAGGAGTCCGCACGCGGCGCCGACTGCTTCCTGATCCAGAGCCACACGGCTCCGATCAACAAGTGGATCATGGAGCAGCTGATCATGCTGGACGCGCTGAAGCGCGCGTCGGCCCGCTCCATCACGGTGATCGTGCCGTTCTACGGCTACGCCCGCCAGGACAAGAAGCACCGCGGCCGCGAGCCGATCTCGGCCCGCCTGGTCGCCGACCTGATGAAGACCGCGGGTGCCGACCGCATACTCACGGTCGACCTGCACACCGACCAGATCCAGGGCTTCTTCGACGGCCCGGTCGACCACCTCTTCGCGCTGCCGATCCTCGCCGACTACGTCGGCGCCAAGGTCGACCGCTCGAAGCTGACGATCGTCTCCCCGGACGCCGGCCGCGTGCGCGTCGCCGACCGCTGGTGCGACCGCCTGGACGCGCCGCTGGCGATCGTCCACAAGCGCCGCGACAAGGACGTCGCCAACCAGGTGACCGTCCACGAGGTCGTCGGCAACGTCAAGGGCCGCGTCTGCGTCCTGGTCGACGACATGATCGACACCGGTGGCACCATCTGCGCCGCCGCCGACGCCCTGTTCGCGCACGGCGCCGAGGACGTCATAGTGACGGCGACGCACGGCGTGCTCTCCGGCCCGGCCGCGGACCGGCTGAAGAACTCCAAGGTCAGCGAGTTCGTCTTCACGGACACCCTGCCGACCCCGGGTGAGCTGGAGCTCGACAAGATCACGGTGCTCTCGATCGCGCCGACGATCGCGCGCGCGGTGCGCGAGGTCTTCGAGGACGGCTCGGTCACGAGCCTCTTCGAGGAGCAGTAGGACCACCTGACCCACAAGATCCACTTGGGTGCGGCCTCCCCGCCGGGTAGACTCAGCGAGTTGCTCGGCGAGGGAGGCCGTACTCATGGGTACGGCGGTCCGTTATCGACGCGCTCTTCGTAGCAGGCCTGTCGTGGGCCGGGTGACCATCCAGTTTTCGTCACCCCACGAGGAGTGCAGTCATGGCCGAGATCAAGCTCGCCGCCCAGCCCCGTACCGAGTTCGGCAAGGGTGCCGCCCGCCGCGCCCGTCGTGACAACCAGGTCCCCGCGGTCGTCTACGGCCACGGCGCCGAGCCGGTCCACGTCACCCTGCCGGCCCACGAGCTGCTCCTTGCGCTCCGCACCGCCAACGTCCTGATCGGCCTGGAGCTCGAGGGCAAGAACGCGCTGGTCATCCCGAAGGCCGTGCAGCGCAACCCGCTCAAGGGCGACATCGAGCACGTCGACCTGCTGACCGTCAAGCGCGGCGAGAAGGTCAACGTCGAGGTCGCCGTGCACGTCGAGGGCGAGCTCGCCCCGGGCGGCAACCTCCTCGAGTACGTGCAGAACACCCTGCTCGTCGAGGCCGAGGCCACCCACATCCCCGAGTCCGTCACGGTCTCCGTCGCGGGCCTCGACGCCGGTGCCTCCGTCCTCGCCAAGGACATCCCGCTGCCCTCCGGCTCCGTGCTGGCCGGCGACGAGGACGCCGTCGTGCTGCAGGTCGTCGCCGCGCAGGCCGAGGAGCCGGCCGCCGAGGCCGCCGAGGCCGAGGGCGCCGAGGCCTGAGCCTCGCCCTCCCCGCTTCACCTGCTTGACTGACGGGGCGGCGGTTCCTTCCCCAGGGACCCGCCGCCCCGTCCGCCTGTATCCGGGCCATCCGGAACCATCCGTACGCGAAGGAGACCGAGCGCAGATGTCCGACGCCACCGACCCCTGGCTCATCGTGGGCCTCGGCAACCCCGGACCCGAGCACGCAGCGCAGCGGCACAACGTCGGCTTCATGGTCGCCGACCTCCTCGCCGAGCGGATCGGCGGGAAGTTCAAGCGGGCCCAGAAGGCTCAGGCGCAGGTCGTCGAGGGCCGTATGGGACCGCCCGGACCGGCCAACCGCCGCGTGATCCTGGCGAAGCCGATGTCGTACATGAACCTCTCCGGCGGCCCCGTCACCGCGCTCCGCGACTTCTACAAGGTGCCGACCGATCACATCGTGGCGATCCACGACGAGCTGGACATCGACTACGGGACGCTCCGGCTGAAGCTGGGCGGCGGCGACAACGGACACAACGGGCTCAAGTCGATGACCAAGTCGATGGGGTCCGACTACCACCGGATCAGGTTCGGGATCGGCCGCCCGCCGGGCCGGATGCAGGTCGCCGACTTCGTGCTGAAGGACTTCTCGTCCACCGAGCGCAAGGAGCTCGGCTATCTCGTGGACCGGGCGGCGGACTCGGTGGAGTGCCTGCTCGCGGAGGGACTTGAGCGCGCACAGAGCGCGTACAACTCATGAGATAGCAGGGCGATCCCGGACCATTTCCGACCGGGGTCCGACGTGAAGTTGACCGAAAGCGTTCGCCTGGCCAAGGATCGCTCCCCATGAAGCGGAGCACCTCCCACCGCGCATTGCTCTACGGCCGCAGCGCCGCCCTGGGCTGCGTCGTCCTGCTGCTGCTCGTCGCGGGCGCCCTGTCGTCCTGGTCCTCGGCGCAGCACATCGTCCTCGCCAAGGGCCGCGAGCACGGCACGATGGCCGTCACCGGCTGCGGCGCCGACGTCTGCACGGGGCCGTTCGCCCCCGCCGAGCACGCCACCGCGCGCTCGCGTGTGACGATCGAGCGGTCCGTCGCGGTGAAGAAGGGCGACAGGTTCCCGGTGGTCGTGAAGCCAGGCACCGACGAGGTCGTACGCACCGGGATGCCGGGCTTCCTGCACTCGTGGGTACCGCTCGGCGGCGCACTGCTGCTCGCCGCCCTCATCATCGGCGGCGGTCTGCGGCTCACCCGGACCGCATGGGGAATCGGGATCGCGGGCGCGGTGCTGCTGGTGGCGACGTTCATCGCCCTCTGAGCCGCCCCCTGAGCGACTCCCGGGCCGCGGCTCCGAGCCCTTCCCCGGGACGCCCCGAGGCGCGGACTCCCGTGCCACAGCCGCGTGTTCGCCTGATCGTTATCCGGAATGATTGGGGCAGAACCCTGCACACGGGGCGGATGCGCACACATCAAATTTGACGGGCGGAAGCAACCACAAGAAGCTTGGCCGATCCCCCCACGGCATCCCTCATCTCCTACGTTGGACTGCCCATGCGCATATTCATTCCCGCCGGCGCTCTGGTCACCGCGGTGACCGCCTCGCTGCTGCTGGCACCTTCCGCCTTCGCGACGCCCAAGGGCGACAACGGCACGGTGAAGATCCACGACGCCAAGACCGGCGAGGAGCTTCGCAGGAACGAGCCGAAGGTCTGCTCCTTCTACCTCGACGCGTTCGGCTTCGACGCCACCCAGAAGGTCCAGTGGCACATCGAGGCCTGGGCCAACAATGACCTGGACAAGGGCGAGACGGTCAAGACGGGCGCCTTCGCGCTCGATGGCTCCGGCCACGGCCGTACCGCCGACATGACCCTGCCCGACGGCCAGTACAAGCTGTTCTGGAACTTCGAGGGCGAGAACGGCAAGGCCAAGCACAAGGTCTTCAAGACCGACTGCGAGCCGGGCAAGCCCGGCGAGGAGCCCACGAAGCCCGGCGAGGAGCCGACCAAGCCCGGCGAAGAACCCACGAAGCCCGGCGAGGAGCCGACGAAGCCCGGCGAGGAGCCCACGGCCACGCCGTCCGCCACCCCGTCCGCTCCCGGCGGCGAGCAGCCGTCCGCCACCCCGTCCGCCTCGGAGAGCACCCCGGCCGGCGCCCCGGCCACCCAGGGCGGCGATTCCGGCAACCTCGCCGAGACCGGAAGCAGCGCCCCGGTCGGCATGATGGCGGCTGTCGCCGTGGCGCTCGCCGCGGCCGGCGGCTTCCTGGTGATGCGCCGCCGCAAGGCCCAGCAGCACTGACGTCCGCGCAGCGGAGTGCCCCCACCGGATGCGTCCGGTGGGGGCACTGTCGTGCTGCGGGCGACAAGGTCAGCCGGTGTTGCGCAGACCCGCGGCGACACCGTTCACCGTGAGCAGCAGGGCCCGGGCGAGCAGCGGGTCGGCCTCCTCGCCGCGCTCGGCGGCCCGGCGCTGGCGGGCCAGCAGCGAGACCTGGAGGTACGAGATCGGGTCCAGGTAGGCGTCCCGGATGGCGAACGTCTGCTGGAGCACCGGGCTGGTGCCGAGCAGTTCGGTCCCGCCGGTGACCTTCAGGACTTCCTTCACCGTGAGCGCGTGCTCGGCCTCGATGTCGGCGAAGACGTGCTTCAGCTCGTCGGGGACGAGCGTGTCGACATAGTGGCGGGCGATCCGCAGGTCGGTCTTGGCGAGCGTCATCTCCACGTTCGAGATGAAGTTCCGGAAGAAGTGCCAGTGCTCGTGCATCTCGTCCAGAACGGTGTCCAGACCGGCCTCGCGCAGCGCCTTGAGCCCCGAGCCGACGCCGTACCAGCCGGGCACGATCTGCCGCGACTGGGTCCAGCCGAAGACCCACGGGATGGCCCGCAGGCCGTCGAGACCGGCGCCGGAGTCCGGGCGCCGCGACGGGCGGGATCCCAGGTGCAGCTCGGCGAGCTGGTCGACCGGGGTGGACGCGAAGAAGTACGCGGGCAGATCCGGGTCCTCGACCAGCTTGCGGTAGGCGTCGTGCGCGGCGTCGGAGACCGTGTCCATCGCCGCGTCCCAGCGGGCCAGGGCCTCGTCGGACTGGCGGGGCGCGGTGTGCAGCGCGGAGGCCTGGAGGGTGGCCGCGACGGTCAGCTCGAGGTTCTCCCGGGCGAGCGCCGGGATGAGGTACTTGTCGGAGATGACCTCGCCCTGCTCGGTCACCTTGATCTCGCCCTCCAGCGTGCCCCACGGCTGCGCGAGGATCGCGTCGTGCGAGGGGCCGCCACCGCGGCCGACGGTGCCGCCGCGGCCATGGAAGAGCCGCAGCCGCACGCCGTAGCGGTGCGCGACGTCACGCAGCCGGCGCTGCGCCCGGTGGATCTCCCACTGCGAGGTGGTGATGCCGCCGAACTTGGAGGAGTCGGAGTACCCGAGCATGACCTCCTGGACATCGCCGCGGAGCGAGACGAGCCGCCGGTAGGACGGGTCGGCGAGCATCTCGTCGAGGATCACATCGGCGGCGCGCAGCTCGTCGGTGGTCTCCAGGAGCGGCACGATGCCGATCTTGGCCCAGCCGCCGTGCAGATCGATCAGACCGGCCTCGCGGGCGAGGACGGCGGCGGCGAAGACGTCGTCGGCGCCCTGACACATCGAGATGATGTACGACTCGATGACCTCGGGGCCGAACCGCTCGAACGCCTCCTTGATGGTGTGGAAGACGCCGAGGGTCTTCTCGCCCGCGGCGTCCAGCGGGGCCGGGGTCGGAGCGAGCGGGCGGCGTGAGCGGAGCTCCTTGGCGAGGAGCTTCTGCCGGTATTCACGCGGCATGTCGGCGTAGCGCCAGGATTCCTCGCCGAGCCGGTCGAAGAGCTGGCCGAGGGCGTGGTGGTGGGCGTCGGCGTGTTCGCGTACGTCCATGGTGGCGAGCTGCAGACCGAACGCGGAGAGCGTACGGATGGTGCGGTTCATCCGGCCGTCGGCGAAAAGACCGCCGCGGTGCTCGCGCAGCGAGGTCTGGATGAGCACCAGGTCCTCGATGAGCTCGGCGGTGCCGAGGTAGTCGCAGCCGGGACGGTGCGGGGTGCCCTTGGCCAGCCGCTCGCGGGTGTTGACGAGCTTCTGCCGGATGCAGGTGGCCTTGAGGCGGTACGGCTCCTCGGCGTTCAGCCGCTTGTAGCGCGGGCTGATCTCGGGGAGCCGCTCCAGGTCGGCCTGGAGCGAGGTGAGCAGCTCGTCGGTGGCGCCCGTGTAACGGATGGAGTTGGAGAGCAGTCCGCGCAGATAGTCGATGAGCTCCAGCGCATCGGTGATGCCGTGCTCGTGCTGCAGGATCAGCACCTCCCAGGTGACGGCGGGCGTCACATTGGGGTTGCCGTCGCGGTCGCCGCCGATCCAGGTGCCGAAGGTCAGCGGGCGGGTGCCCGCGGGCAGCTCGACGCCGACCCGCTCCAGCTCGGCAGCGAGGTCCTCGAGTACGTCCCCGACGGCGTTGGCGTGCAGCTCGTCGAGGTAGTAGATGGCGTTACGGGCCTCGTCGGCCGGTTCCGGGCGGACGACACGCAACTCGTCGGTCTGCCAGATGAGGTCGATGTTCTCGGCGAGCCTGAGGTCGTGGCGGCGCCGGTCGGCCTCGATGACGGGGGTCTCCAACAGCTCGGCGATGCGGCGGAGCTTGTTCAGTACGGAGCGCCGCGCGGCCTCGGTCGGGTGCGCGGTGAAGACGGGCCGTACGTTGAGGTTCTTGACGGTCGCGCGCAGGTGCTCGGGGTCCGCGTCCTTCAGCCGGTCGGCGGTGCGGGCCAGCAGGCCGCCCTCGGCGGCGCGCCGGTCGCGCATCTCGTGGGCTCGGTGGACCTGCTCGGTGACGTTGGCGAGGTGGAAGTAGGTGGAGAAGGCGCGCACCAGCTGCGCGGCGGTCTCCAGGTCCGTGTCGCCGAGAAGTTCGGCGGCGGCCTCGCCGTCGGTACGGGTCAGGGCGCGGACACGCTCGACGAGGTCGAGGAGTTCCTGACCCTCCTGACGTACGAGGGTCTCGCCCAGCAGATCGCCGAGGCGTCGGATGTCGGCGCGCAGCTCGGGGCTGGCGGCGGGGGTCTGGTCGGCACTGCTCACAGTGTGCGGCTCCTTGCAGTGATTGAGGAGGTGCGTCGCGAAGCGTCTCCCCACAAGGGTGACGGCGGGAGACGGGTGGGCACGTCTGTCAGGGGGTCCGGGGTCCGCGGCTGCGGTGCTGCCGCTGTCCCGGGAAAGCAGAGTGCGGACCGCGCTGTCCGACGCTTCCAGGATAGGTGTCCGTGCCGTCGGCGTTGCCCGCAGCCCTCGTCGGCCCTGTGGGGCGATAGCTCCGACGGCTCAGCTCTCGTGCAGCGGGCCTCCGCGCTGCCATACTTACGAAACCGTAGGTTACGGATGCGTAGCCAGAGTTGTCCCTCGTACTCCTCATCACCCTCCAGGGGACTCCCCATGAACACCAGCCCCGATGTGATCGACGACGCCCCGACACTGGCGGCCGACGGTCCGACCCACTCTTCCGCCACGCTGGGCGGCGACAACAAGCGGTCGATCGAGCAGATCGCCCTGCTGCTGTTCATCGTGGTGCCGTTCGTGGCCCTGGTCGCGGCGGTGCCGCTGGCCTGGGGCCACGGTGTGAGCTGGCTCGATCTGGGCCTGCTGGTCGCCATGTACTTCATCGGCTGCCACGGCATCACGATCGGCTTCCACCGCTACTTCACCCATGGCTCCTTCAAGGCGAAGCGCCCGCTCCGCATCGCCCTGGCCGTTGCCGGATCGCTGGCCGTGGAAGGCCCGCTGGTGCGCTGGGTGGCCGACCACCGCAAGCACCACCGCTTCTCCGACGCCGAGGGCGACCCGCACTCGCCGTGGCGGTTCGGTGAGACGCTCCCTGCCCTGATGAAGGGGCTGTGGTGGGCGCACATCGGCTGGATGTTCGACGAGGAGCAGACCCCCCAGCAGAAGTACGCCCCGGACCTGATCAAGGACCCGGCGATCCGCGGGATCTCCCGCCACTTCCTCACCTTCACGATCGCGTCGCTGGCGATCCCGCCGCTGGTCGGCGGTCTGGTGACGATGTCGTGGTGGGGAGCGGCGACGGCGTTCTTCTGGGGCTCTCTCGTACGGGTGGCGCTTCTGCACCACGTCACCTGGTCGATCAACTCCATCTGCCACGCGGTCGGCAAGCGCCCGTTCAAGTCCCGTGACCGGTCGGGCAATGTGTGGTGGCTGGCGGTCCTCTCCTGCGGCGAGTCGTGGCACAACCTGCACCACGCCGATCCGACCAGTGCCCGGCACGGGGTGATGAAGGGCCAGGTCGACTCCAGTGCCCGGCTGATCCGTTGGTTCGAGAGGCTCGGCTGGGCGTACGACGTGCGCTGGCCGGACTCCGCCCGGATCGAGTCCCGCCGGATCGACTCCCGGCGCGAGTCCGCGCACGCCGACGCGGCATGATTGACCACGTGGCGACCGACGGCAGCACGAGCAGCGAGAAGAACCGTCCCTCCTCCCCCCGGCGTACCCGCCGCGTGAGGATGACCGGCAAGGAACGCCGCGAACAGCTGCTGGACATCGGGCGCACCCTCTTCGCCGACAAGGGCTTCGAAGGCACCTCGGTGGAGGAGATCGCGGCCCGCGCCGGCGTGTCCAAGCCGGTCGTCTACGAACACTTCGGCGGCAAGGAGGGCCTGTACGCCGTCGTGGTCGACCGCGAGATGCGCCAGCTCCTCGACATGGTCACCGGCGCCCTGACCGCCGGCCACCCGCGCGAACTCCTGGAACAGGCCGCGTTCGCGCTGCTCGACTACATCGAGACGTACACGGACGGCTTCCGCATCCTGGTCCGCGACTCCCCCGTCGCCCAGTCGACGGGCACGTTCGCATCCCTGATCAGCGACATCGCCACGCAGGTCGAGGACATCCTGGGGCTGGAGTTCAAGGCCCGCGGCTTCGACCCGAAGCTCGCCCCGCTGTACGCACAGGCGCTGGTCGGCATGGTGGCGCTGACGGGCCAGTGGTGGCTGAACGTCCGCAAGCCGAAGAAGGCGGAGGTGGCGGCGCATCTGGTGAACCTGGCCTGGCACGGCCTGGAGAACCTGGAGTCGAAGCCGCGCCTGATAGGCCACCGGAAGAGCTGACCCGCCCGTCCGGCACCGCCGTACGG
>NZ_JBHVEE010000015.1:0-20075 GCF_042802415.1 Streptomyces sp. NPDC057486
GCGTCACGTTTCACGTGAAACGTGACGCCGTGGCGCTCAGGCGCCGAGGCCCCGCCAGCCCTCCGCGTCGACCCCGCCGGGAACGGCCGAGGCGGGATCGTACGGCTCACGTGTAAAGACGAACGACCCCAGGTCGAGATGGCTCACCCTTCCGTCGACGTCCCGGACGACACGGAGCGTCTCCCCCGCGTAATAACCGTCGAGGCCGGTCCAGGTGCCGTCCGGCTGCGCGACGAATCGGGCACCGCGGCCGTCGCCACGCAGCGGCCCCAGTTCCAGCCCCCGGTCTGCAGTCAGGCGCAGGACGTTCGGATGCGTGCCCCAGTACCAGGGTCCGGCCAGCGCGAGGAGTTCCGGGTCGGCCTCGGGCAGCGGGCGCCAGGGCTCAGGGATGCGCGGCTCGGCCTCGGCGACGATCTCCACGAGGTCCGCGGCGATCGTGCCGACGAGCGGCCCAGAAGTGGCATTGGTGAGCACCACGACGGCCACATCGTCCTCGATGCTGAACCAGAGTGTGGCCAGGAACCCGGGCAGCGAGCCGGTGTGCCCGAGCAGGGTACGGCCACCCTTTTGGACGACCTGCAGGCCGAGACCGTAAGCGCCTTCCCCGGGGCCGGACTTGGACGGCGCCGACGGAGCACGCATCTCCTCCACCGAAGCGGCCCCGAGCACACGGTCATCCCCCTCGACGAGGAAGGCGGCGAACCGGAGGAGATCGGCGGTGGTCGACCAGAGCTGCCCGGCCGGTGCCATGAGACCGAGGTCCTCCGCCGGTTCGGGAAGCATTGCATCGGCCCACGGGTGGACGGCCCAGCCACCAGCGTGCGGCGCCTGTGGCCGGGTGCTTGTACGACGCATGCCCAACGGTTCCAGGATCTCGCGCTGCAGCACCTCCGCCCACGACGCGCCGCGCATCGCCTCGATCAACGCTCCGAGCACCGAGTAGCCGGGGTTCGAGTAATGGTGACGACGGCCGGGAGGGTGCATCCGCGTCTGCTCGCCGAGGACATCGGCAAGCCCGGGGCGCAGAGTTCCCGGCGTTCGCTCCCACCAGGGCGCAGGCGATTCGGCACTCAGCCCCGCACTGTGGCCCAGCAGTTGGAGGACGGTGACCCCGCCGATGCCTGTGCCTGGCAGGTGCTTTTCCAGCGGGTCGTCGAGATCGAGCAACCCCTCGTCACGCAGCCGCAGGACCAGCACAGCTGTAAAGGTCTTGGTCAGGGAACCGATCCTGAACTGCGTGCCGGAGTCGGGGGCGTGACCGTCGACGCAGCTGCGCGAGCCGTTCCAGACGATCCGGCCCTGCCGCTGCACCGCAGCGACGAGCGAGGGCGTACGGCCTTCGGCCTGCGCGGAGGCGATGCGGTGCAGCAGCGCCCGCTGCGTACCGGGAAGCAACTCTTCTGAGGAATAGGTCATGCTCAACAACTACCGGCACATCGACTCGTCGGCGACCCGATTTCGCCGCCCGCGGTCCTGGGGGTCAGCGCTTGCGGCTGTACGTCCTGACCAGTACTCCGTTGTCGAAGACAGCAACCGAATCCAACATGAACTCCGTGTCCGCAAAATCCGATCCGAACATCGGCATACCCGAGCCGTAGACCAGCGGATACGTCTTGATCACGAGCTCGTCGATCTCGTCGAGCAACTCCCCCGCGAGCTGTGAGCCACCGCAGAGCCAGATGCCGAGGCCGCTCTCCTCCGCCTTGAGTTCCCGCACCCTGCCGACCACGTCGCCGGAGACGAGTTCGACGTTCGGGTCCGGCGACTCCTTCATGGTCCGGGATGCCACGAGCTCACGCAGTTGGGCATATGGGCTGGTGATGTTGACGTCCAGCGCCAGTTGATAGCTGGCCCTTCCCTGGATCACGGTGTCGAACTTCTGATTCCTGACACCGTGAATTCCCAGCTGCAGGCGGCCTGCGGTCGAAACCGTCTCCGGATACTGGGACTTGAGGTAGTCGAGGAACTCCTCGTCCACGAACCGGTACATGGACGACGCATCACCGCTCGGATCACCGATGAAGCCGTCGATGGAGCAGGCAATGAAGTAGGTCAGCTTTCGCACAGGATCCCCGTTCGATGTGGCGTCGGCTCGGACATGAACCACTTCACTTATAGTGCTTCATGTGTAGTGGTTGCGCAATCCCTTTCCGCAGAGGGACCGAAGGAAGAGGAGACACACATGGTCAGAAACCCGGAGCGCAGAACTGCGCTCGTCGATGCCGCCATCGAGGTGCTGGCGCACGAGGGTGCGCGAGGGCTCACCTTCCGCGCGGTCGACACACGGGCGGGCGTACCGGTCGGGACGGCGTCCAACTACTTCGCCAACCGGGACGACCTGTTCATGCAAGCCGGCGCCCGGATCACCGACCGGATGACACCGGACCCGGTCGGAGTCGAGGAGGCCATGCGTCCGGCCCCCTCGCGCGAACTGGTCACCGAACTGATGCGATGGCTGGTGCAGCGCATGGCCGCCGATCGCACCGGCTACCTCGCCATGCTGGAACTCCGTCTGGAGGCCACCCGGCGCCCCGCCCTCCGTGACCGGCTCAACCGGACCTTCCGCGCCAACCTCGACGAGAGCGCCCGCTTCCACCGGGAAGCGGGGCTGCCGGGCGATGCCGACGCCTTCCTGGTGCTGTATCTCGCCATGACGGGCCTGCTGCTGGAGCATTTCACCCTGCCCGATGTGCTCACCGGGAGCGACACCGCCGGCTCTCCCCACACCGATGCCGTCCTGAACCGGCTTGTGGAGACGATCGTCACCCGCATCATCCCTGCAGGGTGATTCTCAAGGGCAGGACAACGCATGGCCGGGCAACCCTGTCCGGGCGAAACAGCACCCCCCGGCCGTGCGGCATCGCGTCTACAGATCGAACTGGCAGAGAAGCGATCTATGGGTCGGCAGGTATCCGGACGCGTCGTTGATCGCGCGCATGGGCCGGTTACCGCATTCGCCGCGGGGAGAAGAGAGACGTGCCGGCGAGTCTCGCGACGACGCCGTCACAGGTGCCGCCGTGATGCCCACGAGGCTGCGACTGTGCCGTGAAGTCGGGGGACCCCTGAGATATCCCCTAGGTCTGCGCCATGTCCACGAAGCGTGAGTAGTGGCCCTGGAATGCCACAGTGATCGTCGCCGTCGGGCCATTACGGTGCTTGGCGACCATCAGGTCCGCCTCGCCCGCCCGCGGTGACTCCTTCTCGTACGCGTCCTCGCGGTGCAGCAGGATCACCATGTCGGCGTCCTGCTCGATGGAGCCGGATTCACGAAGGTCGGAGACCATCGGCTTCTTGTCCGTACGCTGCTCCGGACCACGGTTCAGCTGGGACAGCGCGATGACCGGAAGCTCCAGCTCCTTCGCCAGCAGCTTGAGGTTTCGGGACATGTCCGAGACCTCCTGCTGACGGCTCTCGGCACGCTTCGAGCCACCGGACTGCATCAGCTGCAGATAGTCGATGATCACCAGCTTGATGTCGTTCCGCTGTTTCAGCCGACGGCACTTCGCCCGGATCTCCATCATCGACAGGTTCGGCGAATCGTCGATGTAGAGCGGCGCGGCCGAGACGTCCGGCATCCGGCGGGCCAGCCGCGTCCAGTCCTCGTCGGTCATCGTGCCGGAGCGCATGTGGTGCAGAGCCACCCGCGCCTCGGCGGACAACAGCCGCATCGCAATTTCGTTGCGGCCCATCTCGAGGGAGAAGATCACGCTCGGAAGGTTGTTCTTGATCGACGCGGCCCGTGCGAAGTCCAGGGCCAGCGTGGACTTGCCCATGGCCGGACGCGCCGCGATGACGATCATCTGGCCCGGGTGCAGGCCGTTGGTCAGGGCGTCGAAGTCGGTGAAGCCGGTCGGTACGCCGGTCATCTCACCGGAGCGCGAACCGATCGCCTCGATCTCGTCGAGCGCGCCCTCCATGATGTCGCCCAGCGGCAGATAGTCCTCACTGGTGCGCTGCTCCGTGACGGCGTAGATCTCCGCCTGGGCCGAGTTGACGATCTCGTCGACGTCACCGTCGGCCGCGTATCCCATCTGGGTGATCTTCGTGCCCGCCTCGACAAGCCGTCGCAGGACCGCCCGCTCGTGGACGATCTCCGCGTAGTACGAGGCATTGGCCGCGGTCGGCACGGACTGGACGAGGGTGTGCAGATAGGGGGCGCCGCCCACCTTGGTGATCGCGCCGCGCTTGACCAACTCGGCCGCGACCGTGATCGGGTCGGCGGGCTCGCCCTTGGCATAGAGGTCGAGGATCGCCTGGAAGACGGTCTCGTGGGCGGGGCGGTAGAAGTCGTGCCCCTTGATGATCTCCACGACGTCGGCAATGGCGTCCTTGGAGAGGAGCATGCCGCCGAGGACCGACTGCTCGGCGTCGAGGTCCTGAGGGGGCACGCGCTCGAATCCGGGCGAGCCGCCGTCCCAGCCGCCGCTCTCCCTGCCGCGGTCGTGCTGCTCGCTGCGGTCCCGGCCTTCGCCACGACGCTGGCGGGTAACGGGCAGACGGTCACTGGGACCGGTGTCGGCCCAGGGGTCGTCCAAAGGCTCGGGAATGCTCACCGTGCCACCTCCTCCCGTCCGCTCCGCGGACCTTCGCCGCGCCACTCTTTCTTACGGCACAGCACCGACAAACAAGACGCTCGACTCCGGTTCCGGCACGTCGAGTTCTGCGGGATTCCAGGGCTGAAACGGGGTGTGGGCGCCGGTCCACGGTAGGCCTCGCTGCACCGTCAGCCAATCTGGTTATCCACAGGGCATGTGGACGACGGACCAGATGCTGTGGAGAACTCCGCAGAACCTGTGCACGGAGCGGGGGACAGCACTGTGGACAAACTCATAGCGGCGCCCTGAACGCAGCCCTGACCTGGGCTTTCTCCATCCACGGCCTGTGGGGGAGAAAAACTTTCCGAACCGGCACATGATCACGGCAAACCGCACACAGGGGAACACTCGACGCCAGTAAATGTAAGGACTGCTATCGCATTGCATCCGTTACCTGTGGAAGATTAGATTAGCCCTCATGCCCCAGGCCACCACGACCTCACATTCCGGCCGTCGACGGCACGATCGCGAGATCGTCGCACTCGCCGTCCCCGCCTTCGGCGCGCTCGTCGCCGAGCCGCTCTTCGTCATGGTCGACAGCGCCATCGTCGGCCATCTCGGTACACCGCAACTAGCCGGTCTGGGCGTCGCCGCGGCTCTGCTGACCACCGCCGTGAGCATTTTCGTCTTCCTCGCCTACGCCACCACGGCAGCGGTCGCACGACGCGTAGGTGCGGGCGATCTCGCCTCTGCAATACGGCAGGGCATGGACGGCATCTGGCTGGCGCTGTTTCTCGGCATCGCCGTCATCGCCGTGGCACTGCCCTCTGCCCCCTGGCTCGTCGATGTCTTCGGCGCCTCCGACACCGCCGCACCGTACGCCACCACCTATCTACGGATATCCAGCCTCGGTATCCCCGCCATGCTCATAGTCATGGCCGCCACCGGCGTGCTCCGCGGCCTACAGGACACCAGGACCCCGCTGTATGTCGCCATCGGCGGATTCGCGGTCAACGGGGCCCTCAACGCGGGGCTTGTCTACGGTGCCGGTCTCGGTATCGCCGGATCGGCCTGGGGCACCGTGATCGCCCAGATCGGCATGGCCGCGGCCTATCTGATCGTGGTGGTGCGGGGAGCACGCCGACACGGCGCATCGCTGCGCCCCGACGTGGCAGGGATCAGAGCCAGTGCCCAGGCCGGCGTCCCCCTGCTGGTGCGTACGCTGTCGCTCCGCGCCGTCCTGATGATCGCCACCGCCGTCGCTGCACGCCTGGGCGACACCGATATCGCCGCCCACCAGATCATCCTCTCCCTGTGGACCCTGATGGCCTTCGCTCTCGACGCCATTGCGATCGCCGGGCAGGCGATCATCGGCCGCTATCTGGGCGCGGATGACGCCGAGGGCGCACGCGAGGCATGCCGCCGCATGGTGCAGTGGGGCATTGCCTCGGGTGTGGCGCTCGGGGCACTGATCGTGCTCGCGCGTCCCCTGTTCATCCCCTTGTTCACCGGCGACCAGGGCGTGCAGAGCACCCTGCTCCCCGCCTTGCTGGTGGTGGCCGTGTGCCAGCCGATCGCCGGTGTGGTCTTCGTACTGGACGGCGTACTGATGGGCGCCGGAGACGGCCGGTACCTCGCCTGGGCCATGCTGATCACCCTGGCCGCCTTCGCTCCGGTCGCCCTGCTCGTGCCCATGTACGGCGGGGGTCTGACTGCTCTGTGGTGGGCGATGGCGCTGATGATGACGGTCCGCATGGTGACGCTCTGGCTGCGTACGCGCTCGGGCAGGTGGATCGTCACCGGAGCCACCCGCTGAGCAGTGGCCGTCGATCCTGTTTCACGTGAAACGGCAAAGGGCCGCACCCCACGGGGTGCGGCCCTTCAGCTGCTCTGGTGAGCTGTGCCCTTAGGCAGCAACGACCTCGATGCCGAGCTTCGCCGCAACCTCGGGGTGCAGACGCACGGACACCTGGTGCCCGCCGAGCGTCTTGATCGGCGAGCCGAGCTCGACGCGACGCTTGTCGACGTCCGGGCCACCGGCAGCCTTGATCGCCGAAGCGATGTCGGCCGGGGTGACGGAGCCGAAGAGACGGCCGGCGTCGCCGGAGCGAACGGCCAGACGAACCTTCACGGCCTCAAGCTTGGCCTTGATCTCGTTGGCCTGCTCGATCGTCGCGATCTCGTGGATCTTGCGGGCGCGGCGGATCTGCGCCACGTCCTTCTCGCCACCCTTGGTCCAGCGGATGGCAAAGCCACGCGGAACCAGGTAGTTACGGGCGTACCCGTCCTTGACGTCGACGACGTCGCCGGCAGCGCCGAGGCCAGAGACCTCGTGGGTGAGGATGATCTTCATTATTCGGTCACCCTTCCCTTATCGCGCGGTGGACGTGTAGGGCAGCAGCGCCATCTCACGGCTGTTCTTGACTGCCGTGGCGACGTCACGCTGGTGCTGCGTGCAGTTGCCGGTTACGCGGCGGGCACGGATCTTGCCGCGGTCGGAAATGAACTTCCGCAGCATGTTCGTGTCCTTGTAGTCCACGTACTGGGTCTTGTCCTTGCAGAAAGCGCAGACCTTCTTCTTAGGCTTGCGCACAGGCGGCTTCGCCATGGTGTTTCTCCTGTGTGATCAAGAAGTGGGGGTACGAGCTGCCCTAGAAGGGAGGCTCGTCCGAGTAGCCGCCGCCGGAGCCGCCGGAGCTTCCGCCCCAACCGCCTCCGCCGCCCTGCTGACCCCCGCCTTGCTGGCCGCCGGCCGGCGCGCTGGTGGCCCACGGGTCGTCGGCGGGAGCACCGCCGCCGCCCTGCTGGCCGCCGCCACCGGGACCGCCGCCCCAGTTGCCGCCGCCCTGCTGGCCACCGCCGTAACCACCCTGGCCGCCCTGGCCACCGCGACCGGTGGTCTTGGTGACCTTGGCCGTGGCGCTCTTGAGACTGGGGCCGACTTCCTCGACGTCCAGCTCATAGACCGTGCGCTTCACGCCTTCGCGGTCTTCGTACGACCGCTGCTTCAGCCGGCCCTGCACGACAACGCGCATGCCTCGCTGGAGCGACTCGGCGACGTTCTCCGCCGCCTGCCGCCAGACCGAGCAGGTGAGGAACAGGCCTTCGCCGTCCTTCCACTCATTGGTCTGCCGGTCGAAGATGCGGGGAGTGGACGCGACACGGAACTTCGCGACCGCCGCACCGGACGGGGTGAAGCGCAGCTCGGGGTCGTCGACGAGATTGCCGACGACCGTGATGACGGTCTCGCCTGCCATGGGTGAACCTCTCGGCGGGGATTGCTTCTGGCTGCTTGCTGCTACTCGAACCCGATGACCGCTGAGCTAGATGCTCAGTGGATCTCGGGACGGAGGACCTTGGTCCGGAGGACCGACTCGTTCAGGTTCATCTGGCGGTCGAGCTCCTTGACGACCGCAGGCTCGGCCTGCAGGTCGATGACCGAGTAGATGCCCTCGGGCTTCTTCTTGATCTCGTAAGCGAGACGACGACGGCCCCAGGTGTCGACCTTCTCAACCTTTCCGTTGCCCTCACGGACGACGGAGAGGAAGTTCTCGATCAGCGGGGAGACAGCGCGCTCCTCGAGATCGGGGTCGAGGATGACCATCACCTCGTAGTGACGCATGTGGAACCCACCTCCTTTGGACTCAGCGGCCACGGTCGTTCCGTGGCAGGAGGGTCGTGATGCGTAAGCAACAGTGTCTCCGAGTAAAACAGCCGCCACTGACAATGCCCCCTCCTGAAGAGGGCTGCCGTGCTGGCCTGGGCAGACACCGGTGCAGACCGTACAGAGTACCCGCACACCGGCTTCCGGTTGAAATCCGGTGCTCAGGAGACGCAATCTGTACACATCGGGTGTGAGCGGCGCCACGAGGCGCCCCTTTCGGCCAGGAGGTACTCCATGGCACAGACAACGCAAACCCGCCGCCCCGCCGTTTCCCTTCTCGCCTCGGACGGCAGGCCCCATCCGCTCCAGGACGCCCTGGTGGCGGTAACCGTGGTCCTCGGCCTTATCGCCTTCGTGACGGCGATGTTCCACAGCCTGCATCTGATCAGCTCGTGGACCGGACTCATCGGGATCCTCACGGGTGCATACGGGCAGTACATCTCGGCGACCACCCGCGAGAGGTTCCCGCTGATCCTCGGTCTGGGCGCGTCGGCCATCGGGTTCTACCTGGGTATGGCCCACGGGGGTCTCTTCGGCGGCCTGTAGCCACGCCTGTCCCGAACACCTCCGGCACACCTCCGGACCGCCGGTCCCGGCGGTCCACCCGCATCCCGTCAG
Source organism: Streptomyces sp. NPDC057486 (assembly GCF_042802415.1). Classification (NCBI taxonomy): domain Bacteria; kingdom Bacillati; phylum Actinomycetota; class Actinomycetes; order Kitasatosporales; family Streptomycetaceae; genus Streptomyces; species Streptomyces sp. NPDC057486. The sequence continues at coordinate 8,821 of NZ_JBHVEE010000015.1, forward strand.
GGGGTCGTACAGGCCCCCGGGGGGCGGACAGCCGGGACCCACCTGGCCGACAAGGTCCGACAGGGCCAGACGACGCGCTCCCCGGTCGCAGTAGGCTTCGGCGCGAGAGCCGGAGCCCCTGACCGATGGGGACACACCTGCCGAGGAGCGCCCCGCATGAGCCTGACCCTGAGGACCATCAGCCGAGAGCAGCATCTGGCGTACATCCAGAGTCTGCCGTCGGCCAGTCACTGCCAGGTCCCGGCGTGGGCGGACGTGAAGACCGAATGGCGCTCGGAGAACCTTGGCTGGTTCGACAAGAGCGGCGAGATCGTGGGCGCCGCCCTAGTGCTGTACCGCCAACTCCCGAAGATCAAGCGGTACCTCGCGTACCTCCCCGAGGGCCCGGTCATCAACTGGTACGCGCCGAACCTCGACGACTGGCTGCAGCCGATGCTCGCGCATCTCAAGCAACAGGGCGCCTTCTCGGTGAAGATGGGTCCGCCGGTCGTCATCCGCCGCTGGGACGCAGCCGCCATCAAGTCCGGTATCCAGGACCCCGACGTGAAGCGCCTGCGCGACGTCGAGGCCACGCTCATCGAGCCGCGTGCCTTCGAAGTCGCGGACCGGCTGCGGAAGATGGGCTGGCAGCAGGGCGAGGACGGTGGCGCCGGCTTCGGCGACGTTCAGCCGCGCTACGTCTTCCAGGTGCCGCTGGCGAACCGCTCGCTCGAAGACGTCCTCAAGGGCTTCAACCAGCTGTGGCGACGCAACATCAAGAAGGCTGAGAAGGCCGGCGTCGAGGTGGTCCAGGGCAGTTACGAGGACCTCGCCGAATGGCAGCGGCTGTACGAGATCACCGCCGTGCGCGACCGCTTCAGGCCGCGTCCCCTCTCCTACTTCCAGCGTATGTGGACCGTCCTCAACTCCGAGGACCCCAACCGCATGCGGCTGTATTTCGCGCGCCACAACGGGGTGAACCTCTCCGCGGCGACGATGCTCGTCGTCGGTGGGCACGTCTGGTACTCCTACGGCGCGTCCGACAACATCGGACGCGAGGTACGGCCCTCGAACGCCATGCAGTGGCGGATGCTGCGCGACTCCTACGCGATGGGCGCCACCGTCTACGACCTGCGCGGCATCAGCGACTCGCTCGACGAGACGGACCACCTCTTCGGCCTGATCCAGTTCAAGGTCGGTACCGGTGGCGAAGCCGTCGAGTACATCGGCGAGTGGGACTTCCCACTCAACAAGCTGCTGCACAAGGCACTGGACATGTACATGTCGCGCCGCTGACGAAACCGGCTTCATTCGTTTCAATAAGCACGTCGGGTGCTTCAGGCACTCCATCAAGCTCTGCATACCTCTGATACACCGCAGCCACCAGAAAGGTTCCGGACCGGCCATGGCGCTCTCCCTCTACGTCGACACCGCGCGCTGGCGGGCGCACCAGAAATCCGTCCTCGACCAGTTCCCCGGGCTCGTCCCGGTCTGCAAGGGCAACGGATACGGCTTCGGTCACGAGCGACTCGCGGACGAGGCGATCCGCTTCGGCTCCGACACGCTCGCCGTCGGCACCACCTATGAGGCAGCCCGCATAAAGGACTGGTTCAGCGGCGATCTGCTGGTCCTCACCCCGTTCCGCCGGGGTGAGGAGCCCGTGCCGCTGCCCGACCGCGTCATCCGGTCGGTCTCCTCCGTGGACGGCGTGCACGCGCTGGTGGGCGCCCGGGTCGTCATCGAGTGCATGAGCTCGATGAAGCGTCACGGCGTCAAGGAGGAGGAGCTGGGTCAGCTGCACGCCGCCATCGAGGACGTGCGTCTCGAAGGCTTCGCGCTGCACCTGCCGCTGGACCGCACCGACGGCTCGGACGCGGTCGAGGAGGTCATCGGCTGGATGGACCGCCTCCGCGCCGCCCGGCTGCCGCTGCACACCATGTTCGTCAGCCATCTGCGCGCCGAGGAACAGGCCCGGCTGCAGCAGCAGTTCCCGCAGACCCGCTTCCGCGCCCGGATCGGCACACGGCTGTGGCTCGGCGACCACGACGCGACGGAGTACCGGGGGGCCGTCCTCGACGTCACGCGCGTCGCCAAGGGCGACCGTTTCGGCTACCGCCAGCAGAAGGCCGCCTCCGACGGCTGGCTGGTGGTCGTCGCCGGCGGCACGTCGCACGGCGTGGGCCTGGAGGCCCCGAAGGCGCTGCACGGCGTGATGCCGCGCGCCAAGGGCGTCGCCCGCGCGGGCCTGGCCACCGTCAACCGGAATCTGTCGCCCTTCGTCTGGGCTGGCAAGCAGCGCTGGTTCGCCGAGCCGCCCCACATGCAGGTGTCGATCCTGTTCGTGCCCGCGGACGCACAGGAACCGAAGGTCGGCGACGAACTGGTGGCCCATCTGCGCCACACGACCACCCAGTTCGACCGCCTCGTCGACCGCTGAGACACCGGGCCGGACGGCACGACGACCGGCCCCCACGACCGATGGGGCCAGGGCCTCGCCAAGGGTTTCGCGCACTTGACGAGGCCCTGTTCAGTCCGCGGCCGGTCCAGGTGGCCCTGTTCGGCCTGCGACCGGCCCGTGCGCCCCACCCCACTCCACCCGCGGCCCCTCGACCGCGGGTGCCGCGTGCCGCGGCGGATGCGCCGCCGCATGCCCGAGCACGAAGACGTCCTCGGCGCCGTCGAACACCCCTCCCGACGGATCGTCCGAACCGTCCCTGCGTACGACGTCCCGCTCGGGCATCAGAATGTCCCGTACGACGACGGCGCAGAGGTAGAGCGTGCCCAGCAGATGCAGGGCGATCGCCACCTGGTAGCCCTCTGTCGGCAGTCCCTGGTGCTTGTCGCCGCTCGTCGTGTACGCGAGGTACATCCAGATCCCGAGGAAGTACATGACCTCGCACGCCTGCCAGATCAGGAAGTCCCGCCACCGCGGCCTGGCCAGTGCGGCAAGGGGGATCAGCCACAGCACGTACTGCGGCGAGTAGACCTTGTTGGTGAGAATGAACGCCGCGACGACAAGAAAGACCAGCTGGGCGAAGCGGGGCCGACGCGGGGCCATCAGCGTCAGCACCAGGATGCACGCGCAGAGGAAGAGCGTCAGCAGCGTCGATACGGTGTTCACCGTGCCGACCGGGATGGAAATGCCGGTGCGCTGCGAGATGACCAGCCAGAACGACCCGAAGTCGAGCGGCCGGTCATGGCTGAACGTGTAGAACTTCTTCCACCCCTCGGGCGCGAACACCATCACCGGCAGGTTCACCACCAGCCATGATGCGGCCGCGCCGAGCGTCGCCACGAAGAACTCCCGCCATTTGCCCGCCCGCCAGCTGAGCACGAAGACTGCCCCCAGCAGGAATACGGGATAGAGCTTCGCGGCCGTGGCGAGGCCGATGAGGATGCCGAACGCCAGCGTCCGCTGCCGGGACCACATCAGCATCGCGGCGGCTGTCAGCGCGACGGCCAGCAGGTCCCAGTTGATCGTCGCGGTGAGCGCAAAGGCGGGCGCGAGGGCGACCAGCAGTCCGTCCCACGGACGGCGCCGATGGGTACGGGCGACACACACCGCCATGACCGCGGTGCAGATCAACAGCATGCCCGCGTTGACCATCCAGTACATCTGCTCGCGGTACTGGATGGAGCCACCGGGCGTCAGCCAGGCCGCGACCTGCATGAACAACCCGGTCAGGACGGGGTACTCCAGGTACTGCATGTCGCCGCTCAGCCGGTCGAAGTACGGCACGAGACCGTCCGCGAAACCACGTCCGACGAAGAGGTGCGGAATATCGGAGTAGCAGGCATGCGTGTACTGCGAGCTGGCACCCCTGAACCACGCCCAGTTGTAACAAGGCGCTTTCTGCACCATGCCGAGCGCGAACATGCCGATCGCCACCAGGGCGACGACACGCACAGGCGTGAGGGGGCCGGATCCGAGCCGCGCCCAGCGCCCCGACCGCCCGCCGATCAGCTCGCTGCCGGCTGCGGCGATCTCGTCCTGGTGCGTGGGCCGAACGACGGGCCGTTCCTGGTGCACGCTCGTGTCTTCTGCACTTGGCATGCCGCACATCCTGCCGTACGGGGCTGTGGAAACGGCGAGGGCCGCCGCACCGAGTGGTGCGGCGGCCCTCGTGGCTTTCTTCCGGCTGCGCCTATTGGCCGGCCCTTCGGTCGCTATCCGGTCGAACCTCCGAAGAAACCGCCATTGCCGTTCCCGTTGCCGTTCCCGTTGCCCGCGCCACCTGGCGAGGTCCCCGGAGACGTCGTCCCGTCGGTCGGAGTGGGAGTTCCGCCTCCGCCGGTACCGGCCGAGTTACCTCCGTTGCCGTTCCCGCAATTCCAGTCCCACGCCCCGCAGCTGCCGCTCGGGTCGGGCGTGGGGGAGGAGGGAGTCATCGAAGGGGTCTTGGACGGCCTACCGGAGGGGGTCTGCGACGGCACGATGGTCGGCGTCGGCGACGGGCTCTTCGCTCCGCCCCCGTAGAGCGTCTCGCCCCACGGCTCCGGCTTCGGGAAGGTCAGGACGTCCGTGCCCTTCAGCGCGTCGGCCATGTAGTCGTGCCAGATCTGGGCCGGGAACGAGGCACCGTGGATCGTCTTCTCGCCACCGGTGCCGTACATCTTCTCGAACTTACGGTTCTTGTGCTTCTCGTTGTCGTCCAGCCGGTACATGCTGATGGCGGTCGACAGCTGCGGGGTGTACCCCACGAACCACGCAGACTTGTTGTCGTCCGTCGTACCCGTCTTGCCCGCGACATCACGGCCGGGGAGCTTGGCAGGCGTGCCGGTCCCGCGCTCGACGACGTTCTTCAGGACGTCGGTGACGTTGTCGGCTACGGCGTCGGGGAAGGCACGCTTGCTGACCTTCTTGTGCTGATAGATGATTTCGCCGCGGTACTTGGCCTTGCTGACGGAATAGGGGTCGTTCTGCATACCGCTGGTAGCAAAAGTTCCGTATGCCCCCGCCATGCGGATCGCGCTGGGCTGTGACGTACCGATGGAGAACGACGGAACCGTCGAATCGGCCATGGATTTGTCGTCGCGCAGGCCTGCGGCGACGGCAACGTCCTTCACCTTGTCGGTGCCGACGTCCATACCGAGTTGGACGTACGGCGAGTTGGCGGACCACTGCATGGCCTCGCGAAGGGTGATGTTCCCCCTCGACTCATGGCCGTCGTTGGTCTGCAGCCACTCCTTGCCGTTCTCGTCCGTCCAGATCTCGCCGTTGTATTTCTTGATCTTCAGCCGGTCGTCGGCGTTGTAGATGCTCTTCGGGGAGACCTTCTTACGCTCCGCCTCGCCCTGATCCGGCGGGCCAGCCGGAGCACGCTTGCCGTACTCCATCGCCGCAGCGAGCACGAACGGCTTGAAGGTAGAACCGACCTGCGCACCGGTGGTGTCGGCGTTGTTCGTGTAGTGCGTCGTCGCGTCCTGACCACCGTAGATCGCCAGGATGGCTCCGCTCTCTGGATCAACCGACGCGCCACCGAACTGGACGTGCGTGTCCGTATTGGGACGCGCCTTCGCATCGATCTTCTTGTCGTAGACCTTCTTGACCGCGGCGTTGAGCTTATTGACCTTGTTCTGGTCAAAGGTGGTGTGGATCTCGTAGCCGCCCCGGGCAAGGTCTTCGGGTGTGACGTTCGGGTTGTTGTTGAGGAAGTTCGTCCTGGCGAGACTCACCAGATAACCGATCTGACCGCCCAGCTGCGCGTCCTTCGTCTGCGCATTCGGCATGGGGAACTTCGTGTACTTGGCCCGCTCCTCCTTGGTCATCCGGCCGTCCTTCACCTCCTCGTCGAGAATCCAGCGCCAGCGCTTCTCCGCCCGGTCCTTGTTCTTCTCGGCAGTCGCCTGCACGGGGTCGATCTCGGGAGCGCCAGCCGGGTCGTAGTAGGTCGCGCCCTTGAGCAGGGTGGCCAGGAAGGCACACTGGCTCGGATTGAGTTTGCTGGCGTCCGTGCCGTAGTACGTACGAGCCGCGGCCTGAAGCCCCGATGCACCTCGCCCGTAGTACGAGATGTTCAGATAGCCGGCCATGATCTTCTGCTTGGACTCCGTCTTGCCGACCTTGAGCGTGATGAAGAGCTCTTCGAACTTCCGGCTCAGGGTCTGCTCCTGAGAGAGACGCGAGTTCTTCACATACTGCTGGGTGATCGTCGAGCCGCCCTGGGTCTCACCGCCTTTGGCCATGTTGTAGAAGGCCCGGGCGATACCCATGGGATCGATGCCCTGGTCGGTCTCGAACGACTTGTTCTCCGCCGAGATGACAGCGTTCCGCATGGCCTCGGGGATCTGGGCATAGCTGATCTCCTGGCGGTTGGCGGCGCCGCCCGTGGCGATCATCTGGGTGTTGTTCGCCCAGTAATAGACGTTGTTCTGTGCAAGCGCGGTGTCCTTCACCTTGGGCGTTGCGACCATCGCGTACGCGAGACCAGCGAGGCCCATGAGAAGACCGAGGAAGCCGATACACAGGCTCGAGACCAGCTTCCAGGACGGCACCCAGCGCCGCACTCCGTACTTGCCGGCGCGCGGGTAGTCGATGAAGCGCTTCTGCACGGGACGCTGACTACCGCGCCCGCGGCCCCGGCCGGGGCCCTCGTACCCGTCGCCACCACCACCGCGGCGTCGGCCACCCCCGCCGCCATGACCCGCGCCACCTCCCTCGGCGGCACGTCGGCTTCCGTTTCCACGCTGGGCGGCTCGTCTGGCCGCGGCACGCCCGCCGTACGGACTCTCGTCGCCGTACGAACCGGAAGATGACTCAGTAGTTACTCCGCGTGACGGGGCTGCGCGGCGTCCTGAGGACTGCTGGGCGGCTCGTCTGGCCGCGGCACGCCCGCCACCTTGCGGTTGCTGCGTCTTGCGACGGTGCTCGCTCATCGAACGACTACTCCTCGGGCAGGCGAGAGCGCCTGGAAGCGGCAGTTGAGATCCTGTCCCCCCGAATTACGGACGGACCCTGCGACAGGCTCATCCGCAGTGCGTCCGGTCAGTCCGCGACGACTGACGCTCGGGGGCGTCGCGCGGTTCCCGGTGGTCTGCATGCCGCACAGACTACGCACGGTCAAAACCCACCTAGAGCCCGAGTTCACCCCAAATCACGCAAGTCGCTTCCTACGAATTGGTGATGTGACGCCGTTCACGATGCCCCCCCTTGTCGCATCGCGGTGAGCGATCTATCGTCATGATGTATCGAGTCGATACATCAGCCCGGCATAGGGCTCCGCGAGAGCACCCGGAGAAGGAGGAGGCGAACTTGAGCAGACGCTCGGGCATCCTCGAATTCGCCGTACTCGGCCTGCTCCGCGAATCCCCCATGCACGGGTACGAACTGCGCAAACGCCTCAACACCTCGTTGGGGATCTTCCGCGCCTTCAGCTACGGCACCCTCTACCCCTGCCTCAAGACGCTGGTAGCCAGCGGCTGGTTGATCGAGGAGCCGGGAAACGGTCCGGCAGAGGTTCCATCCGCCGGCGGACGTGCGGTCGCCCCTGCCTCTTCACTGGCAGGACGCCGCGCCAAGATCGTCTACCGACTGACGGCAGAAGGTAAGGAGCACTTCGAGGAGCTGCTCTCGCACACCGGCCCCGACTCCTGGGAGGACGAGCACTTCGCAGCCCGCTTCGCCTTCTTCGGGCAGACGGAGCACGAGGTGCGGATGCGCGTCCTGGAAGGCCGCCGCAGCCGGCTGGAGGAGCGTCTGGAAAAGATGCGCGCCTCCCTGGCACGCACCCGCGAACGACTCGACGACTACACGCTTGAGCTGCAGCGACACGGCATGGAATCCGTGGAGCGCGAAGTGCGCTGGCTGAACGAGCTCATCGAGAGCGAGCGGTCGGGACGGGATCAGCGACGATCCTCGCCCGAGGGCTCCGCTCAGCAGAACACAGCAGGGGAGACGGGCGGCCTGCCCCGGCACCGGGGTCAAACCCCGCCGGATCCGTCCGACGACACCGCCAAGTGAGGTCCCGGCACTTCCGCAGGGCCTTCATAGGAATCACCAAGAACACTCAACACAGGGAGCAACCGGAATGGGTTCGGTTCGCGTAGCCATCGTCGGCGTGGGCAACTGCGCCGCCTCGCTGGTGCAGGGCGTCGAGTACTACAAGGACGCCGATCCGGCCGGCAAGGTGCCCGGTCTGATGCACGTCCAGTTCGGCGACTACCACGTGCGTGACGTCGAGTTCGTCGCCGCCTTCGATGTCGACGCGAAGAAGGTCGGCCTCGACCTCGCGGACGCCATCGGTGCCAGCGAGAACAACACCATCAAGATCGCCGACGTTCCGAACACCGGCGTGACCGTCCAGCGCGGCCACACCCACGACGGCCTGGGCAAGTACTACCGCCAGACCATCGAGGAGTCCACCGAGGCCCCGGTCGACGTCGTCCAGGTCCTCAAGGACAAGCAGGTCGACGTCCTCGTCTGCTACCTGCCCGTCGGTTCCGAGGTCGCTGCGAAGTTCTACGCGCAGTGCGCCATCGACGCCAAGGTCGCGTTCGTCAACGCCCTCCCGGTCTTCATCGCCGGCACCAAGGAGTGGGCGGACAAGTTCACCGAGGCCGGTGTCCCGATCGTCGGCGACGACATCAAGTCCCAGGTCGGCGCCACCATCACGCACCGCGTGATGGCGAAGCTCTTCGAGGACCGGGGCGTCATCCTGGACCGCACGATGCAGCTGAACGTCGGCGGCAACATGGACTTCAAGAACATGCTCGAGCGTGAGCGCCTGGAGTCCAAGAAGATCTCCAAGACGCAGGCCGTCACCTCCCAGATCCGTGACCGCGAGCTCGGTGCGGACAACGTCCACATCGGTCCGTCGGACTACGTGGCCTGGCTGGACGACCGCAAGTGGGCGTACGTGCGCCTCGAGGGCCGCGCCTTCGGCGACGTTCCGCTGAACCTGGAGTACAAGCTCGAGGTCTGGGACTCCCCGAACTCCGCCGGTGTCATCATCGACGCCGTGCGCGCCGCGAAGATTGCCAAGGACCGTGGCATCGGTGGCCCGATCCTCTCCGCATCCTCCTACTTCATGAAGTCCCCGCCGGTCCAGTACTTCGACGACGAGGCCCGCGAGAACGTCGAGAAGTTCATCAACGGCGACGTCGAGCGCTGACACGACCGGCAACGGCGTGTGACCGTGGCAGGGCGATGAAAGGCAACGCTTCTCCCCTTCCGCCTCGTTGAGGGTCCCCGGGCAATCCGCCCGGGGACCCTCAACGTATGTGACCCTTGCCCATATGCCCGTCGTACGTGATCTGCGCGTACTCCTGCGCCTTCGGAACTTCCGTCGCCTGCTGGTCGTACGGCTCCTCTCCCAGTGCGCCGACGGCGTCTATCAGGTCGCCCTCGCCGCGCACGTCGTCTTCTCCCCGGAGAAGCAGACATCAGCGGCGGCCATCGCCTCCGCGATGGCTGTGCTGCTGCTGCCGTACTCGCTCATCGGCCCTTTCGCCGGTGTCCTGCTGGACCGCTGGCCGCGCCGCCAGGTCTTCCTGTACGGCAATCTGCTGCGCGCAGCCCTCGCCTGCTGCACTGCCCTGCTGATCCTCGGCACCGCACCCGACTGGCTCTTCTACGCCTCCGCGCTGTGCGTCACGGCAGTGAACCGCTTCGTGCTGGCGGGCCTCTCGGCCGCGCTGCCGCGGGTCGTCGACAGGGACCGGCTGGTCATGGCCAACTCGCTCTCACCGACAGCGGGCACGCTCGCCGCCACGGCGGGCGGCGGCCTCGCCTTCGCCGTACGCCTCGTGGTTGCGGACTCGGATGCCGCAGTGGTGCTGCTGGGCGCGGGGCTCTACCTCGCCTCGGCACTGGCCTCCCTGCGCCTCGCCACCCAACTCCTCGGACCGGATAGGAACGGCAGCCCTCTCCGGCTGAGGGACGCGCTGGCCACCACCGCGCACGGGCTCGTCGACGGGCTGCGCCATCTGGCGAAACGGACTGACGCGGCGAGGGCACTGGCCGCCATGACAGTGATCCGGTTCTGCTACGGGGCTCTGACCGTGATGGTGCTGATGCTGTGCCGGTATGCCTGGTCCGACAGCGAATCCGGCGGTCTGGCCCTGCTCGGACTGGCCGTGGGCGCCTCGGGGGCGGGATTCTTCGCGGCGGCCGTGCTGACGCCCTGGGCGGTCGGACGGCTCGGCCGGTTCCGCTGGATAGCGACGTGCGCCGCCGCGGCTGCCGTCCTCGAACCCGCGCTCGGGCTGTGGTTCACCCCCCGACCGATGCTGGTCGCGGCGTTCGTCCTCGGAGCCGTCACTCAGGGCGCGAAGATTGCGACGGACACGGTGGTGCAGACCGCGGTGGACGACTCATTCCGCGGTCGCGTCTTCTCCCTGTACGACGTGCTGTTCAACGTCTCCTTCGTGGGCGCTGCCGCAGTAGCCGCTGTGGCTCTGCCTCCTGACGGGAAGTCGGTCACCGTGGTGATCGGGCTTGCGCTGCTCTACGGGATCGTCGCCGTGACGATGTTCCGGTGGAGCCGTGTCAGTGAAGTGCTATAGCGTGCGCGCGTCAAAAAAAGCGAGCGCACGATCCACGGGGGTATCCGCATGACCTATCCGCCTCAGCAAAGCCCTGGACCATACGGGCAACAGCCCCAACAGCCGTACCCACCCCAACAGCCCACATACGGCTATCCGCAACAGCGGCCGTATCCGCCGCATCAGGGTCAGCAGCCGCACGACGGCTACCCCGGTGGACCCCCGGTCCAGGGCATGCCCCCACAAGGCCCGCCGCCTCAGAACATGTCCGGTGGCAAGAAGGCTTTCCTGGCGGTGCGCAACATCGTCATCATCGTGGTGGCGCTCGGCGCCCTCGCGGGTCTGAAGTTCGGCTGGGACAAGATATTCGAGTCGGACGCCAAGGCTGCCTCGGTCGGAGACTGCCTGCAGAACAAGGGCTCCAACATCAGCCCGGACATGGCGTCGGCCGACTGCAGCTCGTCGGCAGCCGAGTACAAGGTGGCCGAGGTGCACGACGACACCACGGAGACGGACCTGTGCGACGCCAAGAAGTACGTCGCCTACACGGAGACCTCCGGCAGCCGTAAGAGCCGGACCAGTGTGGTTCTCTGCCTGACGCCGATGAAGTCGACGGGCTGACGTTCTTCCGGGACAGATACCGACAGTCGCACCGAGGGGCGTTGTTTCACGTGAAACAACGCCCCTCTGCACATCCGGTCGCGGGGATGGTTGAAGTGTAAAAATAGCCCCGGGGGCCCCCCCGCACCGGGCGGCCCCCCCCAGACAGATGAGCGAGGCGGCCCCCGGAATCC
>NZ_JBHVEE010000015.1:20085-103419 GCF_042802415.1 Streptomyces sp. NPDC057486
CCCCTATTTCGTCTCCGGGCTGTCGTTCTCCGCGTAAATAACCCTACTGCCCCACGGGGGGGCTTTGTTACACTTCAAAAACCCCCCCTCTGCACATCCGGTCGCGGTCTTGTTTCACGTGAAACATGACCGCGGTTCCACCCTCAGCTCTGCTCGGCCCACCACTTCCTGAGCTCCGAGACGGCCACGTCATGCCCCATCGGGCCATTCTCCAGTCGCATTTCCAGCAGGAACGCGTACGCCTTGCCGATCACCGGTCCAGGGCCGACGCCCAGCGTCTTCATGATCTCGTTGCCGTCCAGGTCGGGCCGGATGGCGTCCAGCTCCTCCTGTTCCTTCAACTGCGCGATGCGCTCCTCAAGCGCGTCATAGGTACGCGAGAGGGCGCCGGCCTTGCGCTTGTTCCGCGTCGTGCAGTCCGAGCGCGTCAGCTTGTGCAGCCGCTCCAGCAGCGGGCCCGCATCCCGCACATACCGGCGGACGGCGGAGTCGGTCCACTCGCCGTCGCCGTAGCCGTGGAAGCGCAGATGCAGCTCCACCAGCTTCGCGACGTCCTTGACCGTGTCATTGGAGTACTTGAGCTCCGTCATGCGCCTCTTGACCATCTTGGCGCCCACCACCTCGTGGTGATGGAACGAGACGCGTCCGTCCTTCTCGAAGCGCCGGGTCCGCGGCTTACCGATGTCATGGAGCAGCGCGGCAAGCCGCAGAGTCAGGTCGGGACCGTCTTCCTCCAGATCGATCGCCTGCTCCAGCACGGTCAGCGAGTGCTCGTAGACGTCCTTGTGACGGTGATGCTCGTCACTCTCCAGCCGCAGCGCGGGCAGCTCCGGCAGCACCTGCTGCGCCAGTCCCGTATCGACCAGGAGTGCCAGTCCCTTACGGACATGCGCGGAGAGCAGCAGCTTGTTGAGTTCCTCACGGACCCGCTCGGCGGAGACGATCTCGATACGGCCAGCCATCTCCGTCATCGCAGTGATGACATCAGAAGCAACCTCGAAGTCCAGCTGCGCTGCGAAGCGCGCGGCACGCAACATGCGCAGGGGGTCGTCGGAGAAGGACTCCTCGGGTGTCCCGGGGGTGCGCAGCACTCGCTCCGCCAGGTCCTCCAGACCGCCGTGCGGGTCGATGAATTCCTTTTCCGGCAGCGCGACGGCCATGGCGTTGACCGTGAAGTCGCGGCGTACGAGGTCCTCCTCGATGGAGTCGCCGTAGGAGACCTCGGGCTTGCGCGAAGTCCTGTCGTACGCCTCCGACCGGTACGTGGTGACTTCGATCTGGTAGCCGTTCTTCTGGCAGCCCACTGTGCCGAAGGCGATACCGACCTCCCACACCGAGTCGGCCCATGGGCGCACGATCTTCAGTACGTCCTCGGGCCGGGCGTCTGTGGTGAAGTCCAGGTCGTTCCCGAGCCTGCCGAGAAGCGCGTCCCGGACCGAGCCACCGACCAGGGCCAGACTGAATCCGGCATCCTGGAATCGGCGGGCAAGGTCGTCGGCGACCGGGGAGACCCGCAGCAGTTCACTGACTGCGCGATGCTGCACCTGGGTCAGGGCACTGGAATTCTCTTCATTGGCGTTCGGCACAACAGAAAAGGGTACGTGCCCGGACCGGCCCGGGCGTCATCGTTTCTCCTCGCCCTGCAAGACTCTCCCGATCATGTTGCGCACACCCGAGCACTTAGTCCCCGCGCACATCGTTACCATGCGGGGACGCAGCAACCGACAACCATCGACAGCAGCTGACGACGACGAGGGACAGGTAGGCGCGTGGCCGAGGCGGCAGACATCCAGGGGATCAGTCCTTCTCCTGCCCGCCGGTGGCTGCGGCGCACAGCATCCTTGGTGGTCGCAGCGCCGCTCGTGGCAGCGCTGCTGGCCGGCACGGCCGCGCCCACAGCGCAGGCCGACGTGGTGAGCAAGGCTCCCACCGGCTCCAGCACCGTCGATGTGTCCCTGGACACCCTGACTCCCAGCGCACCGGTCAAGGGGGACACACTCACCGTCTCCGGCACGCTGACCAACAGAAGCAAGGAATCGGTCACCGACGCCCGGGTCGATCTGCGTGTCGGGCCGAGGCTCTTCGGCAGGACATCCATCGACGCTGCCGCGGAGCGCACCGGGTACGTGCCCGGCAGCGATCCGGCAGCCGTCGGCGGTAAGTACACGGTGGAATTCGCGAAGCTCCCTTCGGGTATCAGCCAGGACTTCACGCTGTCCGTGCCCGTCGACAAGCTGGAGCTCGACGGCGCAGGTGTCTACCAATTCGGTGTCTCCCTGACCGGGCGGACCGCCCGCGCCCCGTACGAGCAGGTGCTCGGAATCCAGCGCACCTTCCTTCCCTGGCAGGCGGAGGAGAGCGATTCCAAGACCCATGTCACCTATCTCTGGCCGCTGATCGCATCCGCCCACGTCACTGCCGAGACCGGCTCGGACGAGCAGCAGACACCGGTCTTCGCCGATGACGACCTGGCGGCCGAGATCGCTCCGGGCGGTCGCCTGGACCAGATGGTCTCGCTGGGCAGCCAGCTGCCCGTCACCTGGGTGATCGACCCGGATCTGCTGGCCGGCGTCGATGCGATGGCGAGGGGCTACCGCGTCAAGGTCGGCGACACCACCGTGCCCGGGAAGAACCAGGCCGTTGCCAAGCAGTGGCTCAGCTCACTGGAGAAGGCAGTGGCGGACGGCAAGGTCGTGGCGCTGCCTTTCGCCGATCCGGATCTTGCGTCCATCGCGCACCGCGGCAAGAACGTCTCCGGGACCCTCAGCCACCTGCAGACCGCCACCGAGGTGGCCGGCACGACGGTGGAGACGATCCTGCACGTGAAGCCGTCCACCGACTTCGCATGGCCGGTCGACGGCGCGATCGATCCTTCGATCGTCGATGTCGCCACGTCGGCCGGTGCCCACAACGTGATCGCCCGCAGCGACAGCCTCCAGGAAACAGGGAAACTGCGGTACACACCGACCGCGGCCCGGCCGATCGGTGGCGGTACCACCGCCGTCGTGGCTGACTCCCGGCTCTCCAAGGCCTTCGAGGGAGACATGTCGCATGCGGAGGATTCCACTCTCGCCGTTCAGAAGTTCCTCGCCACGACCCTCGCGCTGACCGAGCAGGACACGGACACCGAGCGCAGCATCGTCGTCGCACCACAACGGATGCCGACCGCTGCTCAGGCGTCGTCGATGGCACGCGCCCTGCACGCCCTCGACGACGAACGGTGGACGCAGCCTCTCGACCTCGTGGGCGCGGCCGAGGCCGAGCCCGACGCCCAGGCGACGACGAGGGTCCCCGGGACCTCCCAGTACCCGAAGCGGCTTCGTAGCCAGGAGCTGCCCACCCAAGCCTTCCAGGACATCAAGTCCACCCAGGTCTCGCTGGGCAGCTTCCAGGTCATCCTCACTCAGCCGGAGCGGGTGGTGACCCCCTTCGGCAACGCGATCAACCGGGCCATGTCGACGTCGTGGCGCGGCAGGCCACTGGCGGCACAGCAGTACCGGGACTCGGTACGCACATATCTGCAGGGCCTCATCAACGAGGTGCAGCTCATTTCGAAGTCGGACGTCACGTTGTCCGGCCGCAGCGCCACGATCCCGGTGACCGTGCAGAACAGGCTCTTGCAGGGTGTTGATCATCTGGAGCTCCGGCTGAAGTCGGAGAATCCGACACGGCTCAGGCTGAACAACGGCGGCGCGGTGGCCGAGCAGCCGATCCGAATCGCCGGTGGCCACAGCCAGTCCGTGAAGTTCGACGCAGCTGCGAATGCCAACGGCCAGGTACAGGTTGTGGCGCAGCTGTACACCGAGGACGGCATGCCGTACGGCGAAAAGATGACCTTCACGGTAAAGGTCTCCGAGGTCACACCGACCGTGTTGCTGGTGATCGCCGGCGGGCTGCTGCTGCTGGTCCTCGCAGGCATCAGGATGTACACCCATCGCAAGCGTGCCAACGCAAGCGACCCGGCCGGAAATGGCGGCGGTGAACCCGAGCAGCCGAGTGACCCGACGCCGGACACCGGTCCGGAAAGCGGGGGGCCGTCAGGCACGGGTGAGAAAGTAGACCGTTGAGCGATGTCTGTCGTGGCCGGTCGGCCGGGGACGATGAGGTGGGGTTTCGATGAACGCGCCGTACGACGGTGACCGTGGTCAGGGTGCGGGCGGAGATGGTTCTTCCGGTGGCCCCCCGATGCCACCCGGCCCGGGCCAGGTGCCGCTGCCTCCCGACCCGTACCTCCAGGACGCGTACGACCGCGACCCTTACCGCGCTCAGGATCTCTCCGCCCAGGACCCGGTGACCGAGGCACTGTACGACCGCGCCGCCCACCCGCCGCCAGCCCCTGGCACGTACCAGCCGCCGCAGCCGCTCTACCAGCAGCCGCCTGCGGCGCAGTACGCCCCCGATCCGCGCATCTGGGCGCAGACCCCCCCGCCCGAGCCCGACGGCCCGTCCCGGTACCTGCCGTACGGGGACGACGCGGCGACCACGCAATTCGTCGGTGTGGACGACCTCGTCACCCAGGCGTCCGAGCACCACGAGCAACCGGACGCATTCGCTCACCTGTTCCGGGATCAGGAGGGCCCGGCCGGCTCCCCCGCTCCGTCCGAGCCAGAACCGGCTCCGGCCCCGTCACCCGCCCCGCCGAAGACCGGCGGCCGGGCCTCGGGCCTGCTGAAGTCCAGCGCGGTGATGGCGGCCGGCACACTCGTGTCCCGTCTTACCGGCTTCGTCCGCAGCCTGGTGATCACCGCCGCGCTGGGCGCGGCGCTGCTCGGTGACAGCTTCACCATCGCCTACACGCTGCCGACGATGATCTACATCCTCACCGTGGGCGGCGGGCTCAACTCGGTTTTCGTTCCTCAGCTCGTCCGTTCCATGAAGGACGACGAGGACGGCGGCGAGGCGTACGCCAACCGCCTGCTCACGCTCGTCATGGTCGCGCTCGGCGTGATCGTCGCGATCGCGGTCTTCGCTGCTCCCCTGCTGATCCATCTGATGTCGAGCACGATCGCGAACGATCCGGCGGCCGACAATGTGGCCACCACCTTCGCCCGGTACTGCCTGCCGACCATCTTCTTCATGGGTGTGCACGTGGTGATGGGCCAGATCCTCAACGCCCGTGGAAAGTTCGGCGCGATGATGTGGACCCCGGTCCTCAACAACATCGTCATGATCTTCACGTTCGGCATGTTCATCTGGGTGTACGGCACCTCCGCCGAATCCCACATGGGTGTGCAGACGATTCCGCCGGAGGGCGTCCGGCTGCTAGGTATCGGCACGCTGCTCGGCCTTGTCGTCCAAGCCCTGGCGATGCTTCCGTATCTGCGCGAGGCCGGCTTCCGCTTCCGTCCGCGCTTCGACTGGAAGGGCCACGGACTCGGCAAGACGGTCAAGCTGGCCAAGTGGACCGTTCTGTTCGTCTTCGCCAACCAGGCCGGCGTGCTGGTCGTCACGCAGCTCGCAACCGCCGCCGGTAAGGCTTCCGACAGGAACGGCACGGGATTTCTCGCCTACTCCAATGCACAGCTGATTTGGGGCATGCCTCAAGCGATCATCACCGTCTCGGTCATGGCAGCCCTGCTGCCCCGTATCTCCCGGGCCGCCCACGACGACGACCCCGGCGCGGTCCGCGACGACATCTCGCAGGGGCTGCGCAACTCCGCCGTGGCAATCGTGCCGGTCGCCTTCGCGTTCCTCGCGCTGGGCGTGCCGATGTGCACGCTGCTGTACTCCTCCAGCGGCACCGAGGCCGCCAGGTCCATGGGCTTCATCCTGATGGCGTTCGCCCTCGGTCTGATCCCGTACTCCGTGCAGTACGTGGTGCTCCGCGGCTTCTACGCCTACGAGGACACCCGCACGCCCTTCTACAACACGGTCATCGTCGCCGGGGTCAACGCCGCCGCTTCCGCTCTCTGCTACGCGATGCTTCCGGCCCAGTGGGCGGTCGTCGGCATGGCGGCTTCGTACGGGCTGGCCTATGCCGTCGGCGTGGGCATCGCCTGGCGCCGACTGCGCAACCGGCTGGGCGGCGACCTGGACGGCGCACACGTCGTCCGTACCTACGCCCGCCTGTGTCTCGCGGCGATCCCTGCGGCAATTCTCGGCGGTGGCGTGGGCTTCGCACTGCTCCGGGGCCTGGGCGAGGGTGCCTTCGGTTCGCTGATCGCCCTGCTCTGCGGTGGGACCGTGCTGATGGGGGTCTTCTTCATCGCGGCGAAGCGCATGCGGATCGAGGAGATCAACGGCCTGGTCGGAATGGTCCGGGGACGGCTCGGACGCTGAGGATCAACCCGCCCGCACAACCATCGCCGGCCTCCGTGTGTCGTGCATAGCGCTGGAGTGTGGGCACAATTGGCGTGACTGTGCAGAGCTGGCTGGCATCGCGCAACGGATGGGGAGGCAGGAACGACGGTGGCGGAACGTAGCACGGCTGCCGTCGACGTGGCCGACAACAGCGGTGATGAGCCGCTGGCCGCCAAGGCGGACGAGGCCACGACCGACGGGACGGCAGAAGCCCAGAAATCGGCGGGCACCAGCCCCCAGGACGCAGACGATGAGCGAAGCAGCTCGGAGGCCGCCTCGGCGACCCCTGATCTGCACAGCGGCCACAGACTTGCCCAGCGCTACCGACTGGAAGAGTGCGTCACCCGACTGGACGGATTCAGCAGCTGGCGTGCTGTCGACGAAAAACTGCGCCGCGCGGTGGGCGTCCATCTGCTCCCCGCGGACCACCCGCGAGCCCGCTCCGTGCTGGCCGCGGCCCGGTCCTCCGCCCTGCTCGGCGACCCCCGCTTCGTGCAGGTCCTCGACGCGGTCGAGGAGGACGACCTTGTCTACGTCGTCCATGAATGGCTTCCTGACGCCACCGAGCTCACGGCTCTGCTGGCCTCCGGCCCCATGGAGGCTCACGACGCGTACCAGCTGGTCAGCCAGATCTCCCAGGCCATGGCGGCCGCGCACCGCGAGGGCCTCGCGCATCTGAGGCTCACCCCGGGAGCGGTGCTGCAGAGCTCGACCGGTCAGTACCGGATCCGTGGCCTCGCCGTTAACGCCGCCCTGCGGGGCATCACCGCAGAGCGTCCGCAGCGCACGGACACGGAGGCGATCGGCGCCCTGCTCTACGCCGCGCTGACACAGCGCTGGCCGTACGAGATCGACGCGTACGGTCTCTCCGGACTGCCCAAGGGCGTGGGGCTGATCGCCCCCGACCAGGTGCGGGCCGGCGTACACCGCGGTCTCTCCGAGCTCGCCATGCGCGCCTTGGCCAACGACGGCGCCACCGCGTCCCGGCAGGAACAGCCGTGCACCACTCCGGACGAGCTCGCCAAGGCCGTCGCGGCGATGCCGCGCATCCGCCCGCCCGAGCCCACGTTCACGGCTCCGCCCGAGTACCAGCGGACGACCTACCAGCAGGGCACCTACGGACGTCCGTCCGCCCGTCCCGGCGCTGCCGTGACTCAGCCCGTGATGGCCGCACCCCCGGCGCCGCTCCAGAGCCGCACCGGCAAGGTCCTCAAGTGGGCCGTGTCCGCATTGCTGATCGCGGCCCTGGGCCTCGGCAGCTGGCAGCTCGCAGAGACGCTCCTCGACCGCGACAACGACCCGGGAAACCCCGGCAGCACACAGACCAACCCGGAGAACGGTGACAAGCACGTTCCCGCTCCGACCAAGCCGCTACGGATCGTCGAAGCGACGGAGTTCATGCCCGGCGGCTCGGGGATAAAGCAGGAGGACGTGCCCTATGCCGTGGACGGCAAGTCGGACACCGCCTGGGTCACCCCTCAGTACAAGGGCTACGCAAATTTCGGCAACCTCGCGAACCGCAAGCAGGGCAGCGGCATAGTCGTTGACCTCGGCAGTGTGCAGGACGTGAGAGGCATCAAGATCGAGATGTACCGCAGCGGTCAGAAGGCGGAAGTGCTGGCCGCCGACGAGAGCGCATCCGCGCCGTCGTCCCTTGCCGACTTCTCGCAGCGCCTCACGAAGCTCGCTACGGCAGGGAACAGCCTGGAGAAGGACCTCGATGAACCGGTGCGAACCCGCTACATCCTGATCCACATCACCGAGCTTCCGCCGGATGGGTCAGCGAGCCTCTTCCGCGGCGGCATCTCGGAGATCTCCGTTCTCGGCTGACGGCACAGGCCGACGGGAACGCATCCCGCCCGTCGGCCTGCTGGGCGAGCAGTAACGAATGACCGCAGCACTCGTCGGGCCGAGCTTCCTCATCTCTCTGACCCAGCTCGCCTGAATCGTGATAGACAGACGGACCTGACGCACAGAGGGAGGGGAGGGGAGGTGGCCGCCGAGCCTTCAGAGCCACTCAGCGACTCAGACCTCCTCGCTCGTCACGTAGCCGGTGAACCGGACGCCTTCGGTGAGCTTGTACGACGCCACCGGGACCGGCTCTGGGCCGTGGCACTGCGAACTCTGGGAGACCGCGAGGAAGCGGCCGACGCGGTTCAGGACGCCCTGGTCTCGGCCTTCCGAGCCGCTCATACCTTCCGCGGCCAATCTGCCGTCACCACCTGGCTGCATCGCATCACGGTCAACGCCTGCCTCGACCGGGTTCGCAAGGCAGCGTCACGCAAGACCTCGCCCGTCGACGACACCGAGCGGCTCGAACAGCTCCTGGAGCCCCACGAGTCCGCTGAGGCGCCGGCCGAGCGTCAGGATCTGCACCGCGAACTTCTGACGGCGCTCGGCACGCTTCCCGCCGAACAACGGGCCGCACTGGTTCTCGTGGACATGCAGGGCTATCCCGTGGCGGAGGCCGCCCGCATCCTCGAGGTGCCGACCGGCACTGTGAAAAGCCGCTGTGCACGGGGCCGAGCTCGGCTGGCCCCCCTCCTTGCCCACCTCCGTGGTGAAGTCGGAGAGAGCGGTGAACTCCGCACGGCAAGGAACCGGACGCAGAAGGCATCCGTCCCACCCCCATCGGGGCCAAGGGATGCAGAGACCAGTGATCCTGCTGGAGTGAAGGGCGGAGGTGGGCGCACATGACATCAACGACCGACACGACCCAGCACCCGGACGTCTCGGAGATCTCCGAGCTCACCGAAGGGCTACTCTCGCCGTCCCGCACGGCGGAAGTGAGCCGCCACGTGGATGACTGCGCACTCTGTGGCGACGTCCGATCCGCTCTCGAAGAAATCCGCGGACTGCTCGGCACTCTGCCCGCTCCGGTGCCCATGCCCAATGATGTCGCAGACCGTATCGATGCCGCGCTGGCCGCCGAGGCCGATGTTTCACGTGAAACAGAAGCCGCCGCAGTACAGGGTCAGAAAGCGGGAGACCAAGGGACGCGGGGCCTGGAAGCCGAGAACAGGGCAACTCGATCCAACGTTGCGGACCGCCCCTCAGGGCACCCCGGGGCCGCCGCCGGCCCCGGCCGCCGGTCGGCACGGCGTCGCCGCCGCATCGTCCTCGGCACAGCGCTCGGGGCTGCGGCAGTGGGCATAAGCGTCCTCATGCTCCAGATGGTCCAGACGTCCCAGGACTCCTCAGGGTCCAAGGCGGCAGACATGGGCGCCAGTGCCTCGAAGGCGGGAGAGAGCACATTTTCGGGCTCTCCGCTCAGCCAGCGCGTACACGCCCTCCTGAGCAATGTCGAGGCGTCCCCTCCCAAGCATCCCAACGCTGAGAAGCAGGCGCCGTCCGTCGATGTCCGGTCGACCCCGGGGGGCGAGCCTCCTGCTGCCTCAGCCTCCGACACACCGCTGCGTGCTCCCGTCGCATCCGTCCCCGCCTGCGTACAGCTGAGCACCGGACGAAAGGCTGCCGCACTCGCCGTCGAGGAAGGCACTTACGAGGGCACCAACGCCTTCCTCGTTGTTCTGCCGCACGAGACCGACGCCGCCCTCGTCCAGGCCTATGTCATCGATGCGAGCTGCGTCCGCACAGACCCTGCAGGCAAGGGCGATCTTCTTCTGACCCGCACCTACGCTCGCCCCTGAGAATGGCGCCGAACGGCGCTCCGGCACGTCGGGAATGCATCCCCCGTAGGATCCGTTGGGTGGGGTGAGAGTCGTTGAACCGACCCCAGTAGGCGTGGACAGTAGGCAGTCTGCAGAGACGAGGAAGAAACCCGTGAGCGACGTCCGTAATGTGATCATCATCGGCTCCGGCCCCGCGGGTTACACCGCCGCCCTTTACACCGCGCGCGCGTCGCTGAAGCCCCTGGTTTTCGAGGGCGCCGTCACCGCAGGTGGCGCGCTGATGAACACCACCGACGTGGAGAACTTCCCCGGATTCCAGGACGGGATCATGGGCCCCGAGCTCATGGACAACATGCGCGCCCAGGCGGAGCGCTTCGGAGCCGAGCTCATTCCCGACGATGTGATCGCCGTCGACCTCACTGGTGACATCAAGACCGTCACCGACACAGCCGGTACAGTGCACCGCGCCAAGGCTGTCATCGTCACCACCGGCTCCCAGCACCGCAAGCTCGGTCTGCCCAACGAGGACGCGCTCTCCGGACGCGGCGTCTCCTGGTGCGCCACCTGTGACGGCTTCTTTTTCAAGGACCAGGACATCGCCGTGGTCGGCGGCGGCGACACAGCCATGGAAGAGGCGACGTTCCTCTCCCGCTTCGCCAAGTCGGTCACGATCGTCCACCGCCGCGACTCACTGCGCGCCTCCAAGGCCATGCAGGAGCGCGCCTTCGCCGACCCGAAGATCAAGTTCGCCTGGGACAGCGAAGTCGCCGGGGTACAGGGCGAGCAGAAGCTCTCCGGTCTGACCCTGCGCAACACCAAGACCGGTGAGACGTCCGAGCTTGCGGTGACCGGTCTGTTCATCGCCGTCGGCCATGACCCGCGCACCGAGCTCTTCAAGGGGCAGCTCGACCTCGATGACGAGGGCTACCTCAAGGTCGACGCTCCCTCGACACGCACCAACCTGACCGGCGTCTTCGGCGCCGGCGATGTCGTCGACCACACGTACCGACAGGCCATCACCGCTGCCGGCACCGGCTGCTCCGCCGCCCTCGACGCCGAGCGCTTCCTTGCCGTGCTCGCCGACGAAGAAAAGGCCGCTGCGGCAGCCGTCTGATCCACGCCTCTCTCACCCCACACCCCCGCGAAGTTAAGGAGGCCGCCGTGGCCGGCGCCCTGAAGAACGTGACCGACGACTCCTTTGACGAGGACGTCCTGAAGAGCGAGAAGCCCGTACTGGTGGACTTCTGGGCAGCCTGGTGCGGCCCGTGCCGCCAGATCGCTCCCTCCCTGGAGGCAATCGCAGCCGAGCACGGCGACAAGATCGAGATCGTCAAGCTCAACATCGACGAGAACCCGGCGACCGCTGCCAAGTACGGCGTGATGTCGATCCCGACGCTGAACGTGTACCAGGGCGGCGAGGTCGCCAAGACCATCGTCGGCGCCAAGCCGAAGGCCGCGATCCTCCGCGACCTCGAAGGCTTCATCGCCGAGTAGAACCACGGTGCACTGTTCCACGTGAAACGGGTCCATCCCTTGAGGGGATGGACCCGTTTCGCATTCTCCCGAACTCTCGGATCACAGCGGGCGCAATGCCGGCTCCTTCTGCACGACACCCAGCAACCGATCCAGTGCCAGTTCCACGTCTTCCTTCCACGACAGCGTCGTGCGCAACTCCAGTCTCAGCCGTGGATGCACCGGGTGCGGGCGTACGGTCTTGAAGCCCACCGCCAGCAGATGGTCAGCCGGAAGTACACAAGCCGGCTCCTTCCACCGGGCATCACCGAACGCCTCGATCGCCTTGAATCCTCGTCGCAGCAGGTCCTTGGCGACGGTCTGCACCATGACCCGCCCCAGACCCTGCCCCTGATACCCGGGCATGATCCATGCGGTCATCAACTGCACGGCATCCGGGGACACAGGACTGGTGGGAAAGGCCGTCGAACGTGGCACATACGCCGGTGGCGCATAGAGAACGAAGCCGACCGGTACGTCGTCCACATAGACGACCCGGCCGCACGATCCCCACTCCAGCAGGACAGCCGAGATCCACGCTTCCTTTTCCAGCTCCGGAGTGCCTGCCTTTACCGCAGCTTCCCCACTGACCGGATCAAGCTCCCAGAAGACACACGAGCGGCACCGCTTGGGGAGATCGGAAAGGTTGTCCAGTGTGAGCGGTACGAGCCGCCGTCCCATGAAGGCTGTTCCTCGCTTCCTTCGCCCGCCGCATCACGTGCGGCGGTCAGTGCACTCCGTTCGCGGAGCAGGCCGCCGACAAACCCTCCGACGGCTCCCAAGCCCAGCCCCACTGTCACCAGTCGGCCGCGGCTCACTGATCGCATGGCCCTCCCTCCGCCGAGGTGGATCAAGCTGGATGTGCCATATCAGAACGAATCGTATCCACCCCGAGATGAAGCCGACACCGTGAGAAAGCAAAGGGCGGGCTGTGTTCCGGTAAGCACCCGAACACGGCCCGCCTCACGGCTCAATCGGCGGGTGTCAGCCCTCGCCGTCCTCGCCGTCCTCGCCGTCCTCGGCCGACTCCTCGGAGAGACGCCGCTCCAGCACGTGGCCCTCACCCGGCGCCAGACTGCCGAGAATGCGGTCCAGGTCTTCCATCGAGGCGAACTCGACGACGATCTTTCCCTTCTTCTGCCCGAGGTCGACCTTCACCCTGGTCTCGAAGCGGTCCGAGAGCCGGGAAGCGAGATCGGAGAGGGCGGGAGACAGCCGACCGCCGGCCCGGGGCCCCTTGGCCTTCGGGGTACTGGTGGTCCGAGAACCCATCAGGGTCACGATCTCCTCGACCGCACGCACCGAGAGGCCTTCGGCCACGATGCGATGGGCCAGTCGATCCTGCTCCTCGGAGTCGTCCACGGACAACAGCGCTCTGGCATGACCGGCCGACAGCACCCCGGCAGCGACCCTACGCTGCACAGGCGGAGAGAGCCGCAGCAAACGCAGCGTGTTCGACACCTGCGGACGCGACCGCCCGATCCGGTCGGCCAGCTGGTCATGCGTGCACTTGAAGTCCTTGAGCAGCTGGTCGTACGCGGCTGCCTCCTCCAATGGGTTCAGCTGAGCCCGGTGGAGGTTCTCCAGGAGTGCATCCAGGAGCAGCTTCTCGTCGCCCGTGGCCCGCACGATGGCCGGGATGCGCTCCAGACCCGCCTCACGGCAGGCCCTCCAGCGCCTCTCGCCCATGATGAGCTCGTAGCGCTCCGGTCCCAGCTTCCGCACGACGACAGGCTGGAGGAGACCGACCTCCTTGATGGAGGTGACCAGCTCCGCAAGCGCGTCCTCGTCGAACACCTCACGAGGCTGCCGGGGGTTCGGAGTGATGGAGCCGAGGAGAAGCTCGGCGAAGTACGCTCCCGCAGCGTCCGTCGCCTCGGTGGAGGCTTCAGGCTGCGAGACGGGCACACTCGGCCCCGGTACAGCGGGAGCAGCCGCGAGCGTGGTCACCTTCGCCGCGGCCACCCCTCGCTCGGCTGTCATCACCGGGATCGCGCCCTGTGAAGCCGCGCCCGGCTCGGAGGCCGGTACCTGACGCTCCTGCGGGGCAGCGGGAATCAGTGCGCCGAGCCCACGCCCCAATCCTCTACGACGCTCACTCACTGGATCCCCTCCGAAATGTTCTGCTGGCTGTTCTGGCTGCCCGAGTGGGCATGCTGGGCCTCGTAGTGCACCCCGACCCCTCGCAGGGCAATCTCACGAGCTGCTTCGAGATACGACAAGGATCCGCTGGAACCCGGGTCGTAGGTCAGCACGGTCTGCCCGTAACTCGGCGCCTCCGAGATGCGCACGGACCGGGGGATGCTCGTGCGCAGCACCTCCTTGCCGAAGTGGCTGCGCACCTCCTCCGCCACCTGGGAAGCGAGCCGGGTCCTGCCGTCGTACATGGTGAGAAGGATCGTCGACACATGCAGATCGGGGTTCAGGTGTCCTCGGACAAGATCGACGTTCCTCAGCAGCTGTCCCAGTCCTTCCAGCGCGTAGTACTCGCACTGAATGGGGATCAGCACCTCGGCGCCCGCGACCAGGGCGTTGACCGTCAGCAGACCGAGCGAAGGCGGGCAGTCAATAAGGATGTAGTCCAGCGGCTGCTCATACGCCTGGATCGCTCGCTGCAGTCGACTCTCCCGCGCCACCAGCGACACCAGTTCGATCTCCGCACCGGCGAGATCGATGGTGGCGGGGGCGCAGAAGAGGCCTTCGACGTCCGGTACGGGCTGCACCACGTCGGAGAGCGGCTTGCTCTCCACCAGGACGTCATAGATAGAGGGAACTTCGGCATGGTGGTCGATGCCCAGGGCTGTGGAGGCGTTTCCCTGCGGGTCGAGGTCGACCACCAGAACACGTGCACCGTGGAGTGCGAGCGACGCGG
This sequence comes from Streptomyces sp. NPDC057486, assembly GCF_042802415.1. Lineage (NCBI taxonomy): Bacteria > Bacillati > Actinomycetota > Actinomycetes > Kitasatosporales > Streptomycetaceae > Streptomyces > Streptomyces sp. NPDC057486. The sequence continues at coordinate 34,402 of NZ_JBHVEE010000015.1, forward strand.
CAAGGTTCACCGTCGTGGTCGTCTTACCCACTCCGCCCTTCTGGTTGGCCACCACCATGACGCGTGTCTGGTCAGGGCGGGGCAGCCCCTCACCGGCGCGGCCGAGGGCCTCGACCGCCAGCTGGGCCGCACGACCGATGGGTGTGTCATCCATCGGCGGCGGTGTTTCACGTGAAACACCGTCCCCCGACGATTCGGTTCGGGGACCGGGGACCGGATCGGTCATCGGTCCCGCGATGTTGGCGTCGGACCGCAAGGATTCACTCTCCTCGACTTCAGGCTCGCAATGAGCAGAGCCTGCCATGTTTTCGGGGTCGTGAACCAGCGAGGCCCGCTCTTCTGTGGATGAATCCACTTCTGTGGACAACTCCGTAGCCCTTACGGGCCTGCGATGGCGCGGAGCGGCAGCCTTACGGCCGCGGCCGATGATTCCATGCAGCAGAGAGCGACGTTTCACGTGAAACACGATGCCCCTGCAGCCTAGCTACAGGGGCACGACACTCCGCACAGAGTGCGTATGACTGCTTGTGCGGAACATTACTGATAGGCGGTACGAACCGTACGTAATGATCGATTCCGCAGCGTAACTACCCGGACTCAGCGCCGCCGTCGCGTGCGGCTCACCCTTGCGGCCTTGGCCCTCTTTGCGGCGAACCTCACACCGCCCGGGCTCTCACCCACCACCACGCGCACCACGGTGGACATCGGCTCGACCACGCCCTCCCCGACGTGCAGCACCTCGGTCTCCACCACTCCGAGCTTGCTCAGAGCGGCCCTCGCACCGTTGATCTCCTCCTCGGCGGTGTCGCCCTTGAGCGCCAGCATCTCCCCGTAGGGGCGGAGCAGTGGCACACCCCAGCCGGCGAGTCGATCGAGCGGTGCCACGGCACGGGCTGTGACGACATGCACCGGCTGGAGCGTCCCGAGGACTTCCTCGGCCCGGCCGCGGACCACGGTCACATGGTCCAGCCCGAGCAATTCGACGACTTCCTGGAGAAAGTTCGTCCGCCGAAGCAACGGCTCCAGCAAGGTGATCTTCAAGTCGGGACGCACCAACGCCAGTGGAATCCCCGGGAGACCCGCACCGGAGCCCACGTCGCAGACGGTGACACCTTCGGGCACCACTTCGGAGAGCACCGCGCAGTTCAGCAGATGCCGTTCCCACAGCCGGGGTACTTCGCGGGGACCGATCAGACCGCGCTTGACCCCGGCATCGGCAAGGAGTTCCGCGTACCGGACAGCCTCCGGGAAGAACTCACCGAAAACCGCCCGCGCCTCTTCAGGCGCCTGGGGAAGCTCTACTTCCGCCGTCACGGGAACCGTCCTTCCATACCGCACTACCGCGCTGTGGGTGGCTGACTATCAGGCTGACAAAGATCGGCCCCGCCTGCGAACAGACGGGGCCGTCGGAACAAGGGTCCGGTCAGGCCGGGAGAACGACGACGAAGCGCTGCGGCTCCTCGCCCTCCGACTCGCTGCGCAGACCTGCGGCCGCAACCGCATCATGCACAACCTTGCGCTCGAACGGCGTCATCGGGTCCAGCTTCACCGGCTCACCGGTCTTCTTGACCTCATCCGCGGCCTTGGCACCCAGCTCGGCCAGGACCGCGCGCTTCTTGGCCCGGAAGCCTGCGATGTCCAGCATCAGACGGCTGCGGTCACCGGTCTCCCGGTGCACAGCCAGCCGCGTCAGCTCCTGGAGCGCCTCCAGCACCTCACCGTCGCGGCCCACGAGCTTCTGCAGTTCACGTGCCGAGTCGCTGATGATCGAAACCGCGGCCCGGTCCGCCTCGACGTCCATGTCGATGTCACCGTCGAGGTCGGCGATGTCGAGCAGGCCCTCGAGGTAATCGGCTGCGATCTCCCCTTCCTGCTCAAGGCGGGTCAAGGTGTCGCTGCCCTCAGCGGCCGTGGAGGTGGTGCCTTCCGTCACGGATGGACTCCTTCTTACTTCTTGGACGGGTGCTTGGGCCGCTGCGGGCCCCTGCGCTGTCCGGACTTGGCTTGGCGTGAGGAGCCGGACGCGGGCTTGCCCGCCGGCTTGTCGTCCTGCTTCTGCAGCGAGGTCTTGGCCTCCGACTCGGTGGAGTGGGTCTCCTTCGCCGCACCGGGCTGAGCAGCACCGGTCTGAGTCGTACCGCTCTGACGCTTCGCCTTCGTCTGGCGCTTGGGCTGCTGGCGCTTCTGTGCGGATCCGCCTTCGGCCTCGGCAAGAGCGGTGTCGCTCTTCGTCACCGTGCCGTTCTCCTGTGCGGCAAGGCCGAGTTTGGCCAGTCCGGTGATGAACTTCCGCTCGATGTCGTTGCGGTCAGAGCCCTTGGCCACGATCCGCTTGACCGTGTTGCGCCTGGTCCGGCCGCGCACCTCCCCGTGGGTGGTGACGCTCTTCAGCAGACGCTCCAGGTACTGGTTCTGCGCCTTGCTGCCCGGGGTCGGGTTCTGGTTGATCACGTACATCTGCTGACCCATGGTCCAGACGTTCGTGGTCAGCCAGTAGACGAGGACACCGACGGGGAAGTTGATACCCATGACGGCGAAGATCAGCGGGAAGATGTACATCAGCATCTTCTGCTGCTGCATGTACGGCGTCTTGACCGTCAGGTCGACGTTCTTCGTCATGAGCTGGCGCTGCGTGAAGAACTGCGACGCCGACATCATGACGATCATGACCGCGGTGACGACGCGGACGTCGGTCAGCGAGGCGCCGAGCGCTTCGACCTTGGCCGAGCTGTCCATGAACTTGGCGGCCAGCGGAGCACCGAAGATGTGTGCCTGCCGGGCGCTGTCGAGCAGCGGCTGGTCGATGACACCGATCGTCTTGCCCGAGGCGATGGCCGAGAGCACGTGATACAGGGCGAAGAAGAACGGCGACTGCGCCAGGATGGGAAGGCACGAGGAGAGCGGGTTGGTACCCGTCTCCTTGTACAGCTTCATCATCTCTTCGGACTGACGCTGCTTGTCGCTCTTGTAGCGCTCCTGGATCGCCTTCATCTTCGGCTGGAGCACCTGCATGTTCCGGGTCGACTTGATCTGCTTAACGAAAAGCGGGATCAGACAGATCCGGATCAGCACCACAAGGGACACGATGGACAGGCCCCAGGCCCAACCCGTGTCATCGCCGAAGATCGCTCCGTACAGCGTGTGGAACTGGACGATGACCCACGAAACGGGGTAAGTGATAAAGCTGAACAGACTGGCAATCGTGTCCACTAATCAGGCTCCTTGAGCATTGGGCGAAGTCTCTGCGGCCGGGCTCGGGGGTTCGGAGGCCGTCCCCCCGGGAGGCACATCAGCGGCGGAGTCCCCGCCCTTGCTGCCACGCAGTGCATTACGCAGCAGTTCGTGCCAACGCGGACGTTTGCGTGGCGGAACATAGTCCACGCCGCCGGGTGACCACGGATTGCACCGCAGGATGCGCCATGCGGTCAGCGCGGTTCCCTTGATCGCTCCGTGCCGGTCGATCGCCGTATATCCATAGTGGGAACACGACGGGTAGTAACGGCAGACAGGCCCGAGGAGTGGGCTGATCGTCCACTGGTACAGCTTGATCAGAGCCAGCAGCGGGTACTTCATCGCGCGCCCCCTCCCAGCAGCCGCTGAAGGGCGGCGTCCAGGTCTCGGGCCAGCTGTTCATGGTCGGCGTCGCCCGATCCGGGCAGCGCTCGTACGACAACCAGGCTACCGGGGGGCAGCATGGCCAGACGATCGCGGACCAGGTGACGAAGCCTCCGCTTCACCGCTGTGCGCACGACCGCGCCACCCACGGCTTTGCTGACAACGAAACCCGCACGCGGCGGGGGAGCACTCTCCCCAGTCACGTGCGGGTCCGTTGCACCGCTACGTAGATGGACGACGAGTAGCGGGCGTCCGGCCCGGCGTCCTCGACGTACTGCGGTCGCGAAGTCCTCGCGCCGCCTCAGCCGATTCTCGGTAGGCAGCACGTCATGACCTGTACGCGATCAGGCGGACAGGTTGGCGCGACCCTTGCCACGGCGGGACGCGAGAATCGCGCGGCCGGCACGGGTGCGCATACGCAGCCGGAAGCCGTGGGTCTTCGCGCGACGACGGTTGTTCGGCTGGAAGGTGCGCTTGCTCACTCGGGGGCTCCAGAAATGATTGTGTGTTGGCGGGACATCGCCTGGCTGTCACCGTGCGCCCACGAGAGACTCGCGTATACGCCTTAGTGCACCGCTTCACAATCACAGATCGTGATCTTTGCCCATCGGAGGCAGGCGGCAGCAGCCATCGACAACTCGACCTGGTCACGGTACGCGCGGCTACGCCATCCGGTCAAACCCGCCCCGCGACGACCCGCGCTGTACACAGCCTGTGGACAACGACTTGAACCTCGCGGGTCGGCCTGACTACCGTGGTTGGACTGCGGTTCTTTTTCTTCCCGCCTGCCGGGCCTCACCCGTCCCGACCCATCCCGTCCCGAGAACCACACATTCGTGGGACCAGCGAGAAAGCGTGCCTTGTGGCTGACGTACCTGCCGATCTTGCCGCAGTGTGGCCACGAGTGCTGGAGCAGCTCCTCGCGGAGGGCCAGCAGGGCATCGAGCCGAAGGACAAGCAGTGGATCGAGCGCTGCCAGCCGCTCGCGCTGGTCGCCGACACCGCGCTGCTCGCCGTGCCCAACGAATGGGGCAAGCGCGTTCTCGAGGGACGGCTTGCGCCGCTCATCAGCGAGACCCTGAGCCGCGAATGCGGACGCCCGATCCGGATCGCGATCACCGTCGACGACTCGGCGGGCGAGCCGCCGACCCCGCCGGCACCCCCGATGCACCAGTCCCAGCAGCCGCAGCAGCACCGCTACCAGGGACCCCAGCACGACGAGCGGCAGCACGGCGACGCCTACGACGGATACGGCCACCGGCCCTCGGACGACGGCATGCCGACGGCCCGCCCCGCCTACCCCGACTACCAGCAGCAGCGCCCCGAGCCAGGAGCCTGGCCGCGCACCCAGGAGGACCTCTCCTGGCAGCAGCCCCGGCTCGGCGGATTCCAGGAGCGCGACGCGTCCGCGGAGCAGTGGCGTGAGCCGCAGCACGACTACCGTCCGCAGCAGCACGACTACCGGTCCCAGCCGCCCGAGCGCCAGGGTTACGAGCAGCAGCGCCCCGAGCGCCATGACATGCCGGACCCCCAGCCCCAGCACCGACAGGGCGGTCCCGGCACCGGACGCCCCGGCGGCGCCACCGGACCGATGGGTGCACAGCCCGCACCCGCCCCCGGTCCCGGCGAGCCCCATGCCCGGCTGAATCCGAAGTACCTCTTCGACACCTTTGTCATCGGTGCGTCCAACCGGTTCGCGCACGCCGCCGCCGTCGCCGTCGCCGAGGCGCCCGCGAAGGCGTACAACCCCCTCTTCATCTATGGGGAGTCGGGGCTCGGCAAGACCCACCTGCTGCATGCCATCGGGCACTACGCGCGCAGTCTCTACCCGGGCACCCGGGTGCGCTACGTGAGCTCCGAGGAGTTCACCAACGAGTTCATCAACTCGATCCGCGACGGCAAGGGCGACACCTTCCGCAAGCGGTACCGAGACGTGGACATCCTGCTGGTCGACGACATCCAGTTCCTGGCGAGCAAGGAGTCGACGCAGGAGGAGTTCTTCCACACCTTCAACACGCTCCACAACGCCAACAAGCAGATCGTGCTGTCCTCGGACCGGCCGCCCAAGCAGCTGGTCACCCTGGAGGACCGGCTGCGGAACCGTTTCGAGTGGGGTCTGACCACCGATGTGCAGCCGCCGGAGCTGGAGACGCGCATCGCGATCCTCCGTAAGAAGGCGGTGCAGGAGCAGCTCAACGCCCCGCCGGAGGTCCTGGAGTTCATCGCCTCCCGTATCTCCCGCAACATCCGGGAGCTTGAGGGAGCGTTGATCCGGGTGACGGCCTTCGCCAGCCTCAACCGCCAGCCGGTGGATCTCGGGCTGACCGAGATCGTGCTGAAGGACCTGATCCCGGGTGGCGAGGACTTGGCTCCGGAGATCACGGCGACGGCCATCATGGCGGCGACCGCCGACTACTTCGGTCTGACCGTGGAGGATCTCTGTGGATCCTCACGCAGCCGGGTGCTGGTGACGGCTCGCCAGATCGCAATGTATCTCTGCCGTGAGCTGACGGATCTCTCACTGCCCAAGATCGGCGCACAGTTCGGCGGCCGCGACCACACGACGGTGATGCACGCGGACCGCAAGATCCGTGCGCTGATGGCGGAGCGCCGCTCCATCTACAACCAGGTCACCGAGCTCACCAACCGCATCAAGAACGGCTGACAGAGCGCCGGTACGGCTTCTGGCACGACTTCATGCACGGCGCCGAGGGCGCCCCTGCCTGGCTTCCACACAAGTCCGGCAGGGGCGCCCTTCGTCGTTTCCTGCCCACATCCACGGGTCCGGAGCATGCCCCGGCGTGGTCCTGGAGCGTTCCTGCCGACCGCCGGCGGCACTTCTGCGGGCCTCCGGAACGCCTCCGCGGGGCTGCCAAGGCAGCTCGGCGGAGCTTCCAATGCCCTCCCGGAGCCAGTCCCGACGCCATCCGCACGCCTCCGCCCCGGCCCCGGTGTTCGAATACATGCCGCGGACCTGCGGTTCTCCACAGATCTGGGGAAAATTTCCTCTCCACAGCCTGGGGATCGCGAAGTTGTCCATATTGCTTCCACAGGGGCGACTGTCGATACTCCATCAGGCCAGGTCAAGGGGCTGGGGATTTGTGGTCAACAGTGATCCACAGCCTGTGGACAAAATATTCGTCCACAGAGGCCCTCCGATGTTGTCCACCGGCGGCCCACAGGGCGGGCCATGTTGTCCCCAGCTTCTCCACACCCCTGTCCACTGTTCGGCAACACAACACCCGCTTTCACCGCGCGGAGTGAAAGGCGTCACACCAGGGAGCCCGGTTGGGCTGTGGGGAACCTGGGTAAAGCTGGGGACAGCCCTGGGGAGAACCACCCCTGTCCTGTGCATCGGGTGTGCAGAACTTTTGTGTGTCCACAGAAGCGCCGGGTTGTCCACCGGTGCCACCCACAGGACCAGTGGATAAAAAACCCGGCCTGACCTGCGAAAACGACGTTATCCACGGTTTCCACAGGACCTACTACTACTGCCACATAGAGTTAGCTCGGATTCCGCTTCGAAGTGGGTGCTGTGCACAACTCGGCGCCGGAGCTCTCCGAACCTCTTGTCGCGACTTGACCCCGAGCAGCACCGAGTGTCGGTGCCGTACGTCAGACTGGTCCCCGGACGTCCTCCGCCTGCCATCGGCGAAGCGACCCCGACCAGACGACGAAGGCCAGCAGGGCGAGCGAGCAACAGCAGGAGGCGGTTCCGGTGAAGATCCGGGTGGAGCGCGATGTACTCGCGGAGGCGGTGGCCTGGGTGGCCCGCAGCCTCCCGGCCCGTCCGCCGGCGCCCGTTCTTGCGGGCCTTCTTCTGAGGGCCGAGGACGGCGCGCTCAGCTTCTCCAGCTTCGACTACGAGGTCTCGGCCCGGGTCTCGGTGGACGCCGAGGTCGAGGAGGACGGCACGGTGCTGGTCTCCGGCCGGCTGCTCGCCGACATCTGCCGCGCCCTCCCCAACCGACCGGTGGAGATTTCCACCGACGGTGTACGGGCCACCGTGGTCTGCGGCTCCTCGCGATTCACACTCCACACCCTTCCTGTGGAGGAGTACCCGGCGCTGCCGCAGATGCCGACGGCGACAGGCACGGTCCCCGGCGAGGTCTTCGCCTCGGCCGCCGCCCAGGTCGCCATTGCCGCGGGCCGCGACGACACGCTGCCCGTCCTGACCGGTGTGCGGATCGAGATCGAGGGCGACACCGTCACCCTGGCGTCCACCGACCGCTACCGCTTCGCGGTCCGCGAGTTCCTGTGGAAGCCGGAGAACCCGGACGCCTCGGCCGTCGCCCTGGTGCCCGCCAAGACGCTGCTGGACACGGCCAAGGCCCTGACCAGCGGTGACACGGTGACGTTGGCACTGTCCGGCTCCGGTGCCGGTGAAGGTCTGATCGGTTTCGAGGGCGCGGGTCGGCGTACGACCACGCGACTGCTCGAAGGCGACCTGCCGAAGTACCGGACGCTGTTCCCCACCGAGTTCAACTCGGTCGCCGTCATCGAGACCGCCCCGTTCGTCGAGGCCGTCAAGCGTGTGGCCCTCGTCGCCGAGCGGAACACCCCGGTGCGGCTCAGCTTCGAGCAGGGTGTGCTGATCCTCGAAGCCGGATCCAGCGACGATGCACAGGCTGTGGAGCGCGTCGACGCCGTGCTGGACGGTGACGACATCTCGATCGCCTTCAACCCGACCTTCCTGCTCGACGGGCTCAGCGCGATCGACTCCCCGGTCGCCCAGCTCTCCTTCACGACGTCCACCAAGCCCGCGCTGCTCAGCGGCCGGCCGGCTGTGGATGCCGAGGCGGACGACGCGTACAAGTACCTGATCATGCCGGTCCGCCTCTCCGGCTGATCCGGCCACCGGTCCTGTCACGGCAGCTTCCGACGGGCACGCTCAGAGCCGAGCATGCCCGTCGGTCTGTCCCCGGCCGGGCGTAGGCTCGGCCTTGGGTACGAATCGGCACAACGCTTAAGGAATCTCTGATGGAGCTCGGTCTCGTCGGCCTCGGCAAGATGGGCGGCAACATGCGCGAGCGCATCCGCCGCGCAGGCCACACCGTCATCGGTTACGACCGCAACCCGGACGTCTCCGATGTCCACAGCCTCGAAGAGCTTGTGGGCAAGCTGAAGGGCCCACGGGTCATCTGGGTGATGGTCCCGGCCGGTGCCGCGACCCAGTCCACGATCGACGAGCTGGCCGCGCTGCTCTCGCCCGGTGACATCGTCGTGGACGGCGGGAACTCCCGCTGGACGGACGACGAGAAGCACGCGGTCGAGCTGGGCATCAAGGGCATCGGCTTCGTCGACTGCGGTGTCTCGGGCGGCGTCTGGGGCCTGGAGAACGGCTACGCGCTGATGTACGGCGGCGACGCCGAGAACGTGGCGAAGGTCCAGCCGGTCTTCGACGCGCTCAAGCCGGAGGGCGACTTCGGGTCCGTCCATGCGGGCAAGGTCGGCGCCGGCCACTTCGCGAAGATGGTCCACAACGGCATCGAGTACGCCATGATGCAGGCCTACGCCGAGGGCTGGGAGCTGCTGGAGAAGGTCGACTCCGTCACCGATGTGCGCGAGGTCTTCCGCTCCTGGCAGGAGGGCACGGTCATCCGTTCCTGGCTGCTCGACCTGGCGGTCAACGCGCTGGACGACGACGAGCACCTCGACAAGCTCCGTGGCTTCGCCGCCGACTCCGGTGAGGGCCGGTGGACGGTGGAGGCCGCGATCGACAACGCGGTGCCGCTGCCCGCGATCACCGCGTCGCTCTTCGCGCGATTCGCCTCGCGTCAGGACGACTCCCCGCAGATGAAGATGATCGCCGCGCTGCGCAACCAGTTCGGTGGCCACGCGGTCGAGAACAAGAAGTAACCGCACCGAGGGCGGGCCGGACCCACATCACCGGCCCGCGCTGCGGAGCACGGAGCAGGAAGCCGGGAAGGTCGGCATACACCCATGCATGTCACGCATCTCTCGCTGGCCGACTTCCGCTCGTACGCCCGGATCGAGGTACCTCTCGACCCGGGCGTCACCGCGTTCGTGGGGGCGAATGGTCAGGGCAAGACGAATCTGGTCGAGGCCGTCGGCTACCTCGCGACGCTCGGTAGCCATCGTGTCTCCTCCGATGCGCCGCTGGTGCGGATGGGCGCGGACCGGGCTGTCATCCGGGCCGCCGTCACCCAGGGCGAGCGCGCGCAGCTGATCGAGCTGGAGCTCAATCCGGGCAGGGCCAATCGCGCCCGGATCAATCGATCGTCGCAGGTCAGGCCCCGTGACGTACTGGGGATCGTACGGACTGTGCTGTTCGCGCCGGAGGATCTGGCGCTCGTCAAGGGCGATCCCGGGGAGCGTCGGCGCTTCCTCGACGAGCTGATCACTGCGCGTTCGCCGCGGATGGCCGGGGTCCGTTCGGACTACGAGCGGGTGCTGAAGCAGCGCAACACCCTGCTGAAGTCCGCGGCGATGGCGCGCAGGCACGGCGGCCGGTCGATGGATCTGTCCACCCTCGACGTGTGGGACCAGCATCTGGGCCGGGTGGGCGCGGAGCTGCTGGCGCAGCGGCTGGATCTGATCGCGACCCTGCAGCCGCTGACGGACAAGGCGTACGCGGATGTCGCGCCCGGTGGTGGCCCGGTGACGCTGGAGTACCGCAGTTCGGTCGGTGCGGGCGTGGGGCCGGCCCGTACCCGTGACGAGCTGTACGAGCAGCTGCTCGCTGCACTCGGGGAGGTCCGCAAGCAGGAGATCGAGCGGGGCGTGACGCTGGTCGGTCCGCACCGTGACGATCTGCTGCTGGGACTGCGCGGGATGCCCGCCAAGGGGTACGCGAGCCATGGCGAGTCCTGGTCGTACGCGCTGGCGCTGCGGCTTGCCTCGTACGATCTGCTGCGCACCGAGGGCAATGAGCCGGTGCTCGTGCTGGACGATGTCTTCGCCGAGCTGGATGCGCGGCGCCGGGAGCGGCTGGCGGAGCTGGTCGCTCCGGGTGAGCAGGTGCTGGTGACGGCGGCGGTGGACGATGACGTTCCGGGTGTGCTGGCGGGAACCCGGTATGCGGTGTCGGCGGGCGAGGTGAAGCGGATATGAGCGGCTCCGTCGATCCGGCGAAGGGCTCTGCCGGCGGTCCGCAGGAGCCGTTGGGCGAGGCGAAGCAGCCGGAGGCGTCCGGTGTCGATCTGGCGCGGGTCGCCCTGCGTGCCGCGAAGGAGCAGGCTCGGGCGCGCGGGGCTGCGGCGCAACAGAAGAAACAGGCCAGACGGGGTGGTGGGCTGCGTTCCGGCGCGCGGGCGGACGGGCGCGATCCGTTGCCGTTGGGCGCCGCGATCAATCGTCTGATCACCGAGCGCGGCTGGGAGACCCCCGCGGCGGTGGGCGGTGTGATGGGCCGCTGGCCGCAGATCGTCGGTGAGGATCTGGCCAATCATTGTGTGCCGCTGCGGTACGACGAGGCCCCCGAGGAGCGGGTGCTCACGGTGCAGTGCGATTCGACGGCCTGGGCGACGCAGCTGCGGCTGCTGGCGCCGCAGCTGGTCGCCCGGCTGAACGCGGATCTGGGGCACGGAACCGTGAAGTTGATCAAGGTTTTGGGGCCGGGTGGTCCACAGCGCAGATTCGGTCCGCTGCGTGCGCCGGGAAGCACCGGCCCGGGCGACACATACGGCTGACCTGCGCTTTTCTCTCCCTGCGCGGTTCTGTGCCCGATGTCGGCCGCTGCCGTTCCGCAGTCCTGAGAAGTTCGGCTGCGGTGGTGTGCTGCCTTCTCTGCGGTGTTGTCCGCTGCTTCCGTGATGTACGGGTCTGTGCAGGTTGAAACCCTGCGGTGCGGCAGGGGCGTCCCTCACCGTAGCGAGAGGTTGACAGGCCGAAGCGCTCAATGCCCGCGTGAGCCTCTTGGGGCCCCATCCCGAATATGGGGAGTCGTCAGGCGCTCATTCAGGGCGGCACATGCGGACTCAGGTACCGGCAAACCCCCATTCGTGTCGGCGCTACCGGTAGACTGGTGAACAATCCCGCATCCTTGCGGGAGTCGTCGATACAAGCCGAACGACGCAGCCGCTCCCGCTTGCCCGGAGAACGGCCTGTGCTGTGCCAGAAAGGGCGCTTCGTGGCCGATTCCGGCAACCCCAACGAGAACATTCCGTCCACACCCGGTGAGGGCGGCGAGGCGGCTGCCTCGTACGACGCCAGCGCGATCACCGTCCTCGAGGGCCTGGACGCGGTCCGCAAGCGACCTGGCATGTACATCGGCTCGACCGGTGAGCGTGGACTTCACCACCTTGTGCAAGAGGTCGTCGACAACTCGGTCGATGAAGCCCTGGCCGGGCATGCGGACACCATCGACGTCACGATCCTTGCCGACGGCGGGGTCCGAGTGATCGACAACGGTCGCGGTATCCCCGTCGACATCGTGCCGTCGGAGAAGAAGCCCGCGGTCGAGGTCGTGCTGACGGTGCTGCACGCCGGCGGCAAGTTCGGCGGCGGCGGATATGCCGTCTCCGGCGGTCTGCACGGTGTCGGTGTCTCCGTCGTGAACGCCCTGTCGACGCGCGTCTCCGTCGAGGTCAAGAGGGACGGCTACCGCTGGACCCAGGACTACAAGCTCGGTGTGCCCACGGCGCCGCTGGCCCGTAACGAGGCCACCGACAGGACCGGTACGACCGTCACCTTCTGGGCCGACGGCGACATCTTCGAGACCGTCGAGTACTCCTTCGAGACGCTGTCGCGCCGCTTCCAGGAGATGGCGTTCCTCAACAAGGGCCTGACGATCAGGCTCACGGACGAGCGTGAGTCGGCGAAGGCGACGGCGGGCGCGGATGTCGCCGAGGCGGTCGAGGTCGCCGAGGAGGAAGCGGCCCGGACGGTCACGTACCACTACGAGGGCGGCATCGTCGACTTCGTGAAGTACCTCAACTCCCGCAAGGGCGACGTCATTCACCAGTCGGTGATCGACATCGAGGCCGAGGACAAGGAGCGACTCCTCTCGGCCGAGATCGCGATGCAGTGGAACACGCAGTACAGCGAGGGTGTCTACTCCTTCGCCAACACGATCCACACGCATGAGGGCGGTACGCACGAGGAGGGCTTCCGTGCGGCGCTGACCACGCTGGTCAACAAGTACGCGCGGGACAAGAAGCTGCTGCGCGAGAAGGACGACAACCTCACCGGTGACGACATCCGTGAGGGTCTGACGGCGATCATCTCGGTGAAGCTGGGCGAGCCGCAGTTCGAGGGCCAGACGAAGACCAAGCTGGGCAACACGGAGGCGAAGACCTTCGTCCAGAAGGTGGTCCACGAGCACCTCACGGACTGGTTCGACCGGAACCCGAACGAGGCCGCGGACATCATCCGCAAGGGCATCGCGGCGGCCACGGCCCGCGTCGCCGCCCGGAAGGCGCGCGACCTGACCCGTCGCAAGGGGCTCCTGGAGAGCGCCTCGCTGCCGGGCAAGCTGAGCGACTGCCAGTCGAACGACCCGACGAAGTGCGAGATCTTCATCGTCGAGGGTGACTCCGCCGGTGGTTCGGCGAAGTCCGGCCGTAACCCGATGTACCAGGCCATCCTGCCGATCCGAGGCAAGATCCTGAACGTCGAGAAGGCCCGGGTCGACAAGATCCTGCAGAACACCGAGGTCCAGGCGCTGATCTCGGCCTTCGGTACCGGAGTCCACGAGGACTTCGACATCGAGAAGCTCCGCTATCACAAGATCATTCTGATGGCGGACGCCGACGTCGACGGTCAGCACATCAACACGCTGCTGCTGACGTTCCTCTTCCGCTTCATGCGGCCGCTGGTCGAGGCCGGCCATGTCTACCTCTCCCGCCCGCCGCTCTACAAGATCAAGTGGGGTCGCGACGACTTCGAGTACGCGTACTCGGACCGCGAGCGCGACGCCCTGGTCGAGCTCGGCAAGCAGAACGGCAAGCGGATCAAGGAAGACTCGATCCAGCGCTTCAAGGGTCTCGGCGAGATGAACGCCGAGGAGCTGCGCATCACGACGATGGACGTCGACCACCGCGTGCTCGGCCAGGTCACGCTGGACGACGCGGCGCAGGCCGACGACCTCTTCTCGGTGCTGATGGGTGAGGACGTCGAGGCACGGCGCTCGTTCATCCAGCGCAACGCCAAGGACGTCCGCTTCCTCGACATCTGAGTCGGCCGTACCAAGCAAGCCGCAGCTCGAAAGGACTTTGACCAGCAATGGCCGACGAGAACACCCCTGTCACCCCTGAAGAGGAACCCGCAGTCGCGGGTGTGGGTATGCGTGTCGAGCCCGTGGGGCTCGAGACGGAGATGCAGCGCTCCTACCTCGACTACGCGATGTCCGTCATCGTGTCGCGTGCGCTGCCGGACGTACGGGACGGCCTCAAGCCCGTCCATCGCCGTGTGCTGTACGCCATGTACGACGGCGGGTACCGGCCCGAGAAGGGCTTCTACAAGTGCGCCCGTGTCGTCGGTGACGTCATGGGTACGTACCACCCGCACGGCGACTCCTCGATCTACGACGCGCTCGTGCGACTGGCGCAGCACTGGTCGATGCGCATGCCGCTGGTCGACTCCAACGGCAACTTCGGTTCTCCGGGCAACGACCCGGCCGCAGCCATGCGGTACACCGAGTGCAAGATGATGCCGCAGTCCATGGAGATGGTCCGGGACATCGACGAGGAGACCGTCGACTTCCAGGACAACTACGACGGCCGCAACCAGGAGCCGACGGTTCTGCCGGCGCGCTTCCCGAACCTGCTGGTCAACGGCTCCGCAGGCATCGCGGTCGGCATGGCGACCAACATCCCGCCGCACAACCTGCGCGAGGTCGCGGCCGGTGCCCAGTGGTACCTGGAGCACCCGGAGGCCTCGCACGAGGAGCTGCTGGACGCACTGATCGAGCGGATCAAGGGCCCGGACTTCCCGACCGGAGCGCTCGTCGTCGGCCGCAAGGGCATTGAGGAGGCGTACCGCACGGGCCGTGGCTCCATCACGATGCGCGCGGTCGTCGCGGTCGAGGAGATCCAGAACCGGCAGTGCCTGGTCGTCACGGAGCTTCCGTACCAGACCAACCCCGACAACCTCGCGCAGAAGATCGCCGACCTGGTCAAGGACGGCAAGGTCGGCGGCATCGCGGACGTCCGCGACGAGACGTCCTCGCGCACCGGCCAGCGCCTCGTGGTCGTGCTGAAGCGGGATGCGGTCGCCAAGGTCGTACTCAACAACCTGTACAAGCACACCGATCTCCAGACGAACTTCGGCGCGAACATGCTGGCGCTGGTCGACGGGGTGCCGCGCACGCTGTCGATCGACGCGTTCATCCGTCACTGGGTGACACACCAGATCGAGGTCATCGTCCGGCGTACGAGGTTCCGCCTGCGCAAGGCGGAGGAGCGGGCGCACATCCTGCGCGGTCTGCTCAAGGCACTCGACGCGATCGACGAGGTCATCGCCCTCATCCGGCGCAGCCAGACGGTCGAGATCGCGCGTGAGGGCCTGATGGGCCTGCTGGAGATCGACGAGATCCAGGCGAACGCGATTCTGGAGATGCAGCTGCGCCGACTGGCCGCGCTGGAGCACCAGAAGATCACGGCCGAGCACGACGAGCTCCAGGCGAAGATCAACGAGTACAACGAGATCCTGGCGTCGCCGGTGCGGCAGCGGCAGATCGTCAGCGAGGAGCTGGCGGCGATCGTCGAGAAGTTCGGCGACGACCGGCGCTCCAAGCTGGTGCCCTTCGACGGTGACATGTCCATCGAGGACCTGATCGCCGAGGAGGACATCGTCGTCACCATCTCGCGCGGCGGCTATGTGAAGCGTACGAGGACGGACGACTACCGCTCGCAGAAGCGCGGCGGCAAGGGCGTCCGCGGTACGAAGCTCAAGGAAGACGACATCGTCGACCACTTCTTCGTGTCGACGACCCACCACTGGCTGCTGTTCTTCACCAACAAGGGTCGCGTCTACCGGGCCAAGGCGTACGAGCTTCCGGACGCCGGCCGGGACGCACGCGGCCAGCACGTCGCCAACCTGCTGGCCTTCCAGCCGGACGAGCAGATCGCCGAGATCCTGGCGATCCGGGACTACGAGGCCGCGCCCTATCTGATCCTCGCCACCAAGGGTGGCCTGGTGAAGAAGACCGCGCTGAAGGACTACGACTCCCCGCGTTCCGGCGGTGTCATCGCGATCAACCTCCGCGAGACGGAGGACGGCAGCGACGACGAGCTCATCGGTGCGGAGCTGGTCTCGGCCGAGGATGATCTGCTGCTCATCAGCAAGAAGGCCCAGTCCATCAGGTTCACTGCGACGGACGATGCACTGCGCCCGATGGGCCGTGCGACCTCGGGCGTCAAGGGCATGAGTTTCCGCGAAGGCGACGAACTGCTCTCGATGAATGTCGTCAGGCCGGGTACGTTCGTGTTCACAGCCACCGATGGTGGGTACGCGAAGCGGACCCCCGTCGACGAGTACCGCGTTCAGGGTCGTGGCGGCCTGGGTATCAAGGCCGCCAAGATCGTGGAGGACCGGGGCTCGCTGGTCGGCGCGCTGGTGGTCGAGGAGACGGATGAAATCCTCGCCATCACGCTCGGCGGCGGTGTGATTCGTACGCGAGTCAATGAAGTCAGGGAGACGGGCCGTGACACCATGGGCGTCCAACTGATCAATCTGGGCAAGCGTGACGCGGTCGTCGGCATCGCACGTAACGCCGAGGCCGGCCGCGAGGCCGAAGAGGTTGACGGAGATGCGGATGCCGAGGCGACCGCAGAGAACACCGTCGAGGGCACTGTCGAAGGCACGTCGCCTTCGGCCGGGGAGCACGAGGAGTAGAGCGTGAGTGGAGCCACGGGCGCCGGTTCGGCCGCTTCCGGAGCTGGAGCGAACGGTGCCCGTGGCCCTGCCACGGACTCCCAAGGGGGCACTGTGACGGACACCCGGGGGCCTCAGCCCCAGTACGAGGGATACGCGGCCGGGCCACTGCCCGGTGAGCGTGAGCACGCGCCGGGGCAGGCAGGTGGGCCTTACCACCCGCCGCAGGCGTACCCCTCGCCCGCGGGCGGGACGCAGGGCGGCCCGCCCCAGGGCGCGCAGCACGGCGTCAGTGCCGCGCAGGCGGCCCGTCGACCGCGGACGGGGGCGCGGACCACTCCGCGTACCCGCAAGGCGCGGCTGCGGGTGGCGAAGGCCGACCCGTGGTCGGTGATGAAGGTCAGCTTCCTGCTCTCCATCGCGCTCGGCATCTGCACGGTCGTGGCGGCCGCGGTCCTGTGGCTGGTGATGGACGCCATGGGCGTCTTCTCCACCGTGGGCGGCACCATCAGCGAGGCGACCGGTTCCAACGACAGCAACGGCTTCGATGTGCAGTCGTTCCTGTCGCTTCCGCGGGTCCTCATCTTCACGTCGGTCATCGCGGTGATCGACGTCGTTCTGGCGACCGCGCTGGCGACGCTGGGCTCCTTCATCTACAACTTGTCGGCCGGTTTCGTGGGCGGTGTCGAGCTCACGCTGGCCGAGGACGAGTAGCGCTGCGGGTATCGATTTTGGGACTGGCCCCGACGTGCGCTAATCTTCAGAAGTCAGCGCGCAGCGCGGCGGGGCTATAGCTCAGTTGGTTAGAGCGCATCCCTGATAAGGATGAGGCCACAGGTTCAAATCCTGTTAGCCCCACCAGTACAAAGACCCCCGACCAATCATGGTTGGGGGTCTTTGGCATCTACGGCTGACATCAGCCGATGAGCAGTGGGTCTTGCGGCAACTCGGCGAGCATCGCGACGGCTTCCCGATCTTCGGAGCCGACCACGTGCGTACGGGCGTCCTGTTCATGCCGATCCGGTCACGTGACGCTCGAAGCTGCGGGAGAAGCCCACAGGGTCGATCATGCAGCCCTGCTCCGAGGTTGTGCGTGGGGTTGTACGGGGATGCGCGCGCGGCAGGGGTGTGCAGGGTTCCGCGGCGAGGGCTGCACGGTCCCGGGCGTCGGAGCGCGGGGGGCGGGAACGGCTCTGTCGGCGCGGGCGATCGCGTGATCGGGAACCCTGGAGCAGGGCTGCGCGAACTGCGAGTCCGTCCGCCACTGCCATGGTGGGCACGAAGCCGGCCCCTGGTTGCCCGGCGCACGAGAAAGCCCCCGTCCGGTGTGAACCGGACCAGGGGCCCCGTGCGTCAGTGGCGCCGCTCTCACGGTGGCAGGAGGGATGCGTCCCCCGCCGGGGCTCCGTGGGCGGTGCGGGCGGCGCCGGTGGTGTCTGTGGCGCCCATGGTGTCCCTCATGTCCGTCGGCAGCTGCCTGGTGGCCGGTGAGGAGCCGTGTGCCTCGGCGCGGATGCGCTGCTTCATCGTGGGTGGCAGCGACCTGTCACGCGGAAGGGTCCATCGCACCGACGGGGTGGTCGCGGTTGCCGCGGTCGCACCCGTGTGCTCCTGATTCGTGGCCTTCGGCTGCGCGGCCTTGGCGGGGGTGCTGATGAGCCCCATCGACGCGAGAAGCGCGAAGAAGGCGGTGATGAAGGCGGTCCAGATGCTCTTGGCCTTGAAGGTGCTCATGGCCCCTCGCTTTCGGGTGGTCCGGTTTGCTTACCTTTCTGATGATGTGGATGTGGCTCGCGATTTCGGTGACCGACGCCATGGATCCGCCGATCTTCAGATGAACACCACTCGTATGGTGCAACCGGGCCGGACGGATCGGTGTGGGGCAGGGATGGATGGTCGCTTTTGTCCGGGAGGCGGCCGGGTCGCAGGTAGGTCACCGATCGGTATCGGTCGGTGTGTATAGTCGGGCGGCAGAAGTCCCCTACGTCAAGGAAAGACGAGGTCGCGCGGTGAAGAAGCTTCTCCTGGTCGCACTGGCCGCCATCGGCGGGCTCCTCGTGTACCGCCAGATCCAGGCGGATCGCGCCGAGCAGGATCTGTGGACGGAGGCGACTGACTCCGTGCCCGCAGGTTCGGGTGTCTGAGACAGAACAGCCTTGTGCGAGCCCCGGTCGCTGAGCGACCGGGGCTTCGTGCTGTTGCGGGACCGTGACGCCTGTGCTCTTGAATTCACCTACGCAAATCAATGGATTGCGAGAGCAAAGAGGCTGGTAGGTCGGTCGAGGGGACACGCGTGAGAGCACGGAACCATCGCCGTACTTCAGCAGCGGGGCCATGGAACGGCGGAGCGCCGCTCGCCCCGGTCGCGGGTGCGATGCCCGCCACGGCGGCCGACGGCGCATCTGCAGCCCCCCGACACGACCTCTCGGGTACCGCTGGGGGCACCGTCGTGGACGGTCCTCCCGACGGCTGCCCGACCGGTCTGCCGGCGTGCGACGCCGCCCGGCCCCAGGGCTGCACGGACCCGGCCCGCTTCCCGGTCGGCGGCGGTGGCGAGTTCACCTCGTCGGCCCGGTGCAGCGGCCGTCCGGCCGTGATCAGGATGGGTTCGGCGCCGGCCGCCTGGACCAACCGCTTCGAGTGCTCGGGGACGAGTGGGCCGGCCCCGAAGCACCATGCCGCCGTCCTCGCCGGGAAACCGGACAGGGGAGAGGGCAAGAGGGCCGACAAGAAGGGCAATTCGGCTGCGGCCGGAGACAGCGGAGGTACGGGCGGGGCAGGATGGACCGGCGTTGCGGCCGCTGCCGGGGCGGGCGCCGTGGTGGTGATCGTCGGGCTCGTGTTCGTACGCAGCCGCCGCAGGTCGGCCACACAGACGACGAGGGGGAGCGCGTGATGAGGCAGCGCAACAGGGGCCGGGCGGCGCTGGCCGCGACCGCGGCGATGTGCGCGGTGGCGGCGCTGCCGGGGCAGGCTTACGCGGCCGGTGAGCCTGCTGCGTACGCCTTCGACCCCGCGGCGCAGACGGTCCGGGGCGCGGAGGTCAGCACCGACGCGTCGGCCCTGAAGCCAGGGTCCGTCTACAGGAGCTCGATCAAGCCGGGCGAGAAGCTCTACTACCGTCTCGAACTCGACGCCGCCACGAACGCGTACGTCTCGGCGGTGGTCGTACCCAAGGCCGGTGGCAAGGTCGCGTACGGGGACGGCATCACGGTCAGCGTCAGGGACAGCACGGACCTGCAGTGCAGTTCCGAGGCCGCCCGCTTCCAGGCGGCGGAGTTCCCGCATCCGATCGCCGCGTACGCCTACCGGGTCACGGACAAGGACAGCAACACCTGCCAGGACGCCGGCACGTACAACGTCCTGATCGAGCGGGAGAGCAAAGCCACCTCGACGCCCGATGCCTGGGACCTGGAGCTCCGTTACGAGTCGGAGCCGAAGCTGAAGAAGGGTGGTACGGCACCGACCGAGGCGCCGGAGGACTGGCCCTCGGCGTCGCCGACACCGCCCACGCAGGCCAAGAAGGGGGAACGGCCCGGCGGCACGAGCTATTACGACGCCACCAGCCTGGAGACCGGCACTTGGAGGGACGGCATCGAGCCGGGTCAGACCCTCTTCTACCGGGTACCGGTGGACTGGGGACAGCAGATCTTCGCCACCGTCGACCTCGGCAACAGTGTCGGTGGCTCGAACGAGTACGTCGGCAACGCGCTCGCACTGTCCCTGGACAATCCGGCGCGCGGCCATGTGGACGCCTCGCCGCTGTCGTACTCCGGCAAGCCTGCCTCGGTGTCGCTCGATCCGCTGCCCCCGGTGCGGTACGAGAACCGGTTCACGTTCAGTGCCGACGAGAGCGCCATGCGGTTCGCGGGCTGGTACTACCTGTCGGTGTCGCTCAGCCCGGAGGTCGCGAAGGCCTACGGGAACAAGGCGATCCCGATGACTCTCAAGGTGCAGGTCGAGAACGCCGCGACAACGTCGCCGTACGAAGGGTCCGCCGGAATCTTCGGTGTGACGCCCGAGGCAGACAAGAGCACCACGATGAAGATGGTGGGCGCGGCCGGGATCGGCGCAGGCGCCGTGCTGGTGCTCGGCCTCGGGGCGTGGACGCTGCTTGCGCGTCGCCGTACCGCCGCCGCCGCGGGCGGGCAGCAGCCGTACGGAGGGCCGCCTCAGGCCTGGTGACAGCGGCTGCAGCCACCGGTCCTCAGGCCTGGGTGAGTGCCCAGATTCCGACAGCGAAACAGATCAGCGCCACCAGCAGGACCGGGATCGCCACCTTCGGGGGCGGTCCCGGACGCTTCTGCGTTGCCTGTGCGGGAGCGGCGGCCATGGGGTGGGCCGGAGGTGCTGCCGGAGCGAAGTTCGGGGACATTCCCGCCCCGGGATGCGGAACCTGCTGCCGCTCGGCGGTGTATGCACGAGTAGGAGACGGTTCGTGCCGCACTGCGGATGTCGGGGCCTGGGAGAGATCCGGTGGGGCGGCAGGGAAGGGGGAACCCGTATGTGCCGGGAGCGGAGTGGAGGCAGGGGCAGGCTGGGCCGACTGGGGCAGCGGTGTGGGCGGCTGCTGCGGAGGCGGGGCGAGGTGGAAGCTGCCTGTTTCCGACATCGAGGAGGGGGGCGAGGTGTGTGGCTGCTGCGCGGCCTGGCCCGCGTGTGCGGTGTGGTCGGCCGGGGAGGGCGCCCTGGGGGTGGCGATCGGGCCTTCGGGGCCGAAACGGGCGGGCAGCGGGCCGAGTTGGTCGAAGACCTCCACCGGTTCGTCGTCGATGTCCGGCTCCGGCAGCATCTCGACCGCGGCCGTCAGCGCCTTGCGCGCGCCGGTGGCCGTGCGGAACCGGGCCTGCGGATCCGGCTGCAGAAGACCGGCGAGGACCTGCCACAGCGGCTCCGGGATGCCTTGCGGGGCGCTGGGGGTGCCGTGCGAGGCGAAGTGTTCGACGAGGGCCCGGGCGTCCGGCTTCTTCCCCTGCAGCAGATAGAGCGCGACAAGCCCCACGGCGAAGAGGTCCGCGGGGAAGTCGGGCTCCGCCCCCATCATCTGCTCGGGCGCGAAGTAACCCGGCGTTCCCACCACATAGTTGGTCTCGGTCAGGCGGGGCTCGCCCTTGCGCATGGAGATGCCGAAGTCGGAGAGCCGCAGGTGCGGCCGACCCGTGCCGGTGGCCTCCATCAGAATGTTGGCGGGCTTGATGTCGCGGTGCACCACGCCTTCCGCATGCACCGTCGACAGTCCGGACAGCAACTGGTCGAGCAGCGTGCAGACGAAGCGCGGGGGCAGCGGTCCGTAGTCGCCGATGACATGCGCAAGCGAGCCGCCGCTCACCAGATCCATGGTGAACAGGACCTTGTCGTCGTCCGCGGCCCAACTGGCCGGGGCGAGCACATGAGGATGCTCGATCCGCAGGGCCTGCTCGCGGACGAAGCGCAGCAGCGTGTGTGCGTCGCTCTGCTGAAGCACCTTGGCCGCCACGTACCGGCGGCGCCGGTGGTCCCAGGCTCGCCAGACGGCGCCGACGCCACCACGTCCGATCGGATCGATCAGCTCGTACCGACCAGCGAAGACCTCACCCATTGCGCTGTGCCCGCTCCCAGTCCCTGTTTCGGCTCGTGCCCGGCTCTCGGGGGTAGTGCACCAGGTTCTTTCATTCGGTTGAGCCCGTGGGGTCCGGTACGCGCATCCGCCGCTTCGGCGTCGGTCCACAACGCCCGGCGCTGTTTCCCTCCTTCGCCTGGCAGCCGCACGTACCCGCTTCCGTCCCCTGAATCCGGCCCGAACCGAAAAAAGGTCCTAGTTCTGGTGTCCTTCGTAGTGCGCGACCGCGTCCGCGGTGCGGCCGGCGCCGTACACCCTGAGGAACTCTGCCAGTTCCGGGTGGGTCGGGGCGAGGGAGTCGGCGGCATCGATGATGTCACCGGCGGCCGCGACCGACCGCAGCAGCGACTGGATCTCACGGACCACGCGACGGACGGTGGGTGCCCCACCGCTGGTCGTGGTCTGGCCGGTGCCGGTGAGGACGGAACCGCCCTGGGACTTCTTGATCTCCTCCATGCGGTCGGTGGCCTCGCCCGCGCTGACACTGCCGTCGGCGACCTGGCTGGCCAGCTCCTGCAGAGCCTGGACACGCTGTACGACCGCGGGGTTGCCGATCTTCGCCCGCTGACCGCTCATCAGCTGGGACAGCATGGGTGCGGACAGCCCGAGTACGGCGGCGAGCCTGGCCTGGTTCAGACCGAGATCGTCGATGAGCCGACGGAACAGCGCGCCCAGCGGTTCCCCGTACCAGCTGCGCTGAAGTTCCCTGGCTCTTGCCGTTGCTTCCTGCTGAACTGCATCCATGGCGTCTCCCCTTCGCTGAGGCTTCGCTGCTGCGAACCTCGTCCAGCATCTTACGGAGAGTGGTTGCCGACCGGGAGTCCCAATCTTTTTGGAAGATTCAGGGGGTCACCCGGTAGTCTGGTCTGCGGCGGTGACCAAGACGCTGATGTGTCTGGTGCTGTCCTCTTTTTCGGGGCCTTAGCTCAGTTGGTAGAGCGCTGCCTTTGCAAGGCAGATGTCAGGAGTTCGAATCTCCTAGGCTCCACGTCAAGAGCCCCTCTGACCTGTGGAAACGCAGGTCAGAGGGGCTCTCTTGTGTGTCTGTCGTGGGCCGGGAGGCTGTGGCGGCTCAGCGGCCGTCGTCGAGGTCGGTGCCGTCCACCTCATCCGCCCTGTCCGACTCGGCCTGCTTGGCGCGGACCTCGGGGTCCACAGCTGTCGGTCCGCTGCCGTCGACCGAGGTCAGCGGCGTACGGTCGGCGACCTCCGTGGGGGCGGGGGGCTCGACCAGCCAGTCCGGATTGGCCTGCTTGTCCCACCATCGCCACGCGGCGTAGGCGCCGCCCGCCAGGACGGAGACCACGGCCACCACCTTGAGCACGCGTCCGGCCTTGGCCCGCCGCTCGTGTTTTCTGGCCAGCTTCCTGATTTCCTTCGCCGTGACCTGCCCGCGCAGTGCGGCCAGTGCCGCGGCGCTGCGGGCCGTGGCTTCCTCGGCGACGGGCTGGGCGGCGGCCATCGCCTGCTCGACTCGGGGCACGGTGTACTCCGCGGCGCTCCTGGCCGCCTGACGGGTGCGGAGTGCGGCGCGCTGGGCGGCCTCGTCGACCTTGGGCGGCACATGCGCGCGAGCCAGTTCGATACGTGGTGCGAGATGTGCGTCGTACTGGACGCGGGCCTGCTGGGCTGCCTTCGACACCCTCGGCGCGAGCCGCGTACGGGCCTCGTGCGCATAGTGTGCCGCCTGGTCCTTGGCCGAGTCGGCGTAGGGCGCCACCACTTCCGCGGCGTGCTGCACGCTGTCCTTCGCCGAGTCGGTTGCGGCGCGCACGCTGTCGATGCGGGTCACGGGATCCTCCTCCTTGGTGGCGGGTAGGTACTCCGCCTTTCCACCCATTTCGAAATCATGCCCCGCGATGGCGTGTGCGGCATGTGGGGCGGGCATCCGGGGCAAGAGAGACGGCTGTACAAAACAGCCATAAGTGATGTTATGGGCAATACGGTGCAAGGGGAGCTTGCCGACGACAATGCCACGGTTCGGTTCAGCACGCGCCGGTTCGTCACGCACTTGGCCTCTTTTGTTCCTGCGGGGAGCCGCAGGAAGGCCGTGCGACGGATGGTCCGTGCGAGGATCGGTGGACGTCAGCGAAGACTTACGGAAGGCAGATCGTGGCCGAGCAGCTTTACGCCACCTTGAAGACCAACCAAGGCGACATCGAGATCCGGCTTCTGCCGAACCACGCGCCCAAGACGGTCAAGAACTTCGTCGAGCTCGCCACGGGCGAGCGGGAGTGGACCCACCCCGCGACCGGCAAGAAGTCCACGGACAGGCTGTACGACGGGACCGTCTTCCACCGGGTCATCAGCGGCTTCATGATCCAGGGCGGGGACCCGCTGGGCAACGGCACCGGCGGCCCGGGCTACGAGTTCGGCGACGAGTTCCACCCGGACCTCAGCTTCAACAAGCCGTACCTCCTGGCCATGGCCAACGCCGGCCCCGGCACCAACGGCTCACAGTTCTTCGTGACCGTCTCGCCCACCGCGTGGCTGACCGGCAAGCACACCATCTTCGGTGAGGTGGCCGACGAGGCCAGCAAGAAGGTCGTGGACGCCATCGCGAGCACCCAGACCAACGCACGCACCGACCGTCCGGTGCAGGACGTGGTGATCGAGTCGGTCGTCGTCGAGACCCGATGATCGCCTGCGGTCATGGTGTGATCACTCTCTGATTGGCCGTCTCGGGAACCAACCGCCCTGCTTGTCCGTACTTGGTTACATAGCGGACGAGCAGGGCGGCATCATGCGCGCTGACGCCCACGACATGACCCGAGGGGGCCAGCAAGTGATGGGACCGATGGACGAGCAGCCGCCCGGCGCCCGGGACCAGTCCGCCGATGCCCGCAGCCCATTCAGCTGCTACCGCCACCCCGGCCGCGAGACGGGGATCCGCTGCACGCGCTGCGAGCGTCCGATCTGCACCGAGTGCATGGTCAGCGCCTCGGTCGGCTTCCAGTGCCCGGACTGCGTCCGTCAGGGTTCAGGTACGGGGCACGGCCCGGCTGCCAATCAGCCGCGCACCCTGGCCGGCGGCACCGTCGCCGCCGACCCGCGGCTGGTCACCAAGATCCTGCTCGCCATCAATGTCGTCCTGTTCATCGCGGTACATGTGAAGGTGTCACTGCTCGACGACCTGACACTGCTGGGACAGGCCACCTACTACCAGGGCGGTCCAGTGGAAGGGGTCGCGGAAGGCCAGTGGTACCGGCTGGTGACGTCGATGTTCCTGCACCAGGAGGTGTGGCACATCGCCTTCAACATGCTGGGACTCTGGTGGCTCGGCGGTCCCCTGGAGGCGGCGCTCGGCCGCGCCCGCTACCTCGCGCTCTACCTGCTCTCCGGCCTGGCGGGGAGCGCGCTCACCTATTGGCTCGCCGCACCGACCCAGGGCTCGCTCGGTGCCTCCGGCGCCATCTTCGGTCTGCTGGGCGCCACCGCCGTGCTCATGCGTCGGCTGAACTACGACATGCGGCCGGTCCTCGTCCTCCTCGCGCTGAACCTGCTCTTCACGTTCAACCCCTGGGGCGGAATCGCCTGGCAGGCGCATGTCGGCGGTCTGATCGCGGGCACGCTCATCGCCATCGCGATGGTGCACGCCCCGCGTGAACGGCGGACGCTGGTGCAGTACGGCACCTGTGCGCTGGTCCTGGCGGCGGTGGTCCTCGTCGTGGTTGCCAGAACAGCCGCACTGACCTGATCACAGGCGCCAGGGGGTTTCTCCCGGCAGTTGTCCACAGCGGGTGCACGATCTTGTGCATTCTGTGGGTACAACTGTGCCCCTTGTCGCTGAGCTGGGTTTTTCCAGCGGAGACAAGGGGCGTGCCACCCCTCGACGGGGGAGACTGCAGTCACACCGGCGTCAACAGCCGGGGAGTTATCCACAGATCGTCTGACCTTTTCCCCCGCCTGTGGATAACGCTGTGGGTAACTCAGGGCAAGGGTTGCGGTACCGGGACCGACTGTGGTCCTACGGCTGCTGTCCGGCTACTTCCACTGCGTGGAGACGCCGAAGCCACCGGCGATGAAGCCGAAGCCCACGACGATGTTCCAGTTTCCCAGCGTCTTGATGGGCAGATCACCGTCGGTCACGTAGAACACGACGATCCAGGCCAGACCGATCAGGAAGAACGCCAGCATCACCGGCGCCACCCAACTGCGGTTGGTCAGCTTTATGTTGGTCGTCTGCTTCGCCGGAGGCGGCGTGAAGTCGGCCTTCTTGCGGATACGTGACTTCGGCACGAGGAACTCTCCTGTCGATGCGCTGCGTGACCGCGCAGGGAACTGTGGCTGGCGCCGGGGCGGGGCGCGAGGGGGAATGCTGACTCCCTCGGGCGTCCGTTAGCGTAGTGCTTCCGTGGCTCCGAAGGAGATAAGGGTACGTTGAGCAATTCTGCCGACTCTCCCCAAGGGCCGGTCCGGCGCACCTTCCGGCACCCGGTCCGCGTGCTCACCGCTGCCGTTTTCGCCCTTGCCGGGCTGATCTTCGTCACCAGCGCCAACACGGCCAAGGGCACCAACATCCGCACCGACTCGTCGCTGCTGAAGCTCTCCGACCTCATTCAGCAGCGCAGCGAGAAGAACGCGGGGCTCGACGACTCCAACGCGTCCGTACGCGAGGACATCGACGCCCTCGCCCAGCGCGACGACGGCAGCACCGAGGCGGAGGACGTCAAGCTCAAGGGGCTGGAGCGGGCCGCGGGTGCCAAGAAGCTCTCCGGCAGGTCCGTCGCCGTCACGCTCGACGACGCCCCGCCGAACGCCACCGCGAACCCCGGCTACCCCGACCCGCAACCCAACGACCTGGTCATCCACCAGCAGGACCTGCAGGCCGTCGTCAATGCTCTCTGGCAGGGCGGTGCCCGCGGCATCCAGGTCATGGACCAGCGGCTGATCTCCACCAGCGCGGTGCGCTGCGTCGGCAACACACTGATTCTCCAGGGCCGGGTCTACTCCCCGCCGTACAAGATCACCGCGGTCGGTGACCCCGACCGGCTCAAGAAGGCCCTCGACAACTCCTCCTCGATCCGGAACTACCTGCTGTACGTGAAGGCGTACGGGCTCGGCTGGAAAGTCGACGAGCACGAGGCGGTGACTCTTCCCGGCTACTCGGGCACAGTGGATCTCCACTATGCGAAGCCGGTGAAGTAGCGAGCAGTTCCGGGGAGGCCGACCGGTGTCGGTGCGACTGATCGTCAGGACCTTCAGCGAACTGTGCATCGCCGTGGGCGCCTTGATCATCCTCTTTGTGGTGTACGTGCTGTTCTGGACCGGGGTGAAGGCCGCCGGTGCCACCGAGGGGCAGATCGACACCCTGCAGAACCAGTGGGCGCGTGGTGCGGTGTCCGTACCCGGGCCGAACGCGGCAGGCACGCCGGCGCCCTCGACCTCGCCGTCGCCCGCACCCACGCCATCGCACGCCCACGCCGCGTACCGCGAGGGGAAGCCGTTCGCGATGCTGTACATCCCCCGCTTCGGCAAGAGCTGGCAGTGGCCCGTCCTGGAGAACACCGAGGTCGGAACCTTGAAGAAAGGGCTCGGCCACTACCGCGGAACCGCCCCCCTCGGCGGCGTCGGCAATTTCGCGGTGGCCGGACACCGTCGCACCTACGGGGATCCTTTCAAGGACTTTCCGACGCTGCGCCGCGGCGACGCGGTGGTGCTGACGGACGGGACGACGTGGTTCACGTACCGCATCGAGAAGAAGCCGTACCGCACCGTGCCGAGCGACACCGGTGTCATCGACGCCGTCCCCCGCAAGTCCGGCTTCGACGGACCCGGTCGCTATCTGACGCTGACCACCTGCGATCCCGAATGGGGCAGCAGCCACCGGCTCATCGCCTGGGCGCATCTCGACGCGACGCAGCCTGTGACCGACGGCAAGCCGGCAGCTTTCCACAGCTGACCCACGCCCCTGCCCCGGCCCTTTAGTCTGGTCCCGTACCGAATGAAGGGGACAGCATGTACGGCTGGATCTGGCGGCATCTGCCGGGCAATGCGTGGGTGCGCGGGCTCATCTCGCTCGTGCTGGCACTCGCCGTCGTCTATGTGCTTTTCCAGTACGTCTTCCCGTGGGCCGAGCCGCTGCTTCCGTTCGGCGACGTGACGGTCGACGGCACGAGCGGAACGGGGGCCGGCCAGTGAGCGCCCGCATCCTTGTCGTCGACAACTACGACAGCTTCGTCTTCAACCTCGTCCAGTACCTCTACCAGCTCGGCGCCGAGTGCGAGGTCCTGCGCAACGACGAGGTGACCACGGCACACGCCCAGGACGGCTTCGACGGCGTTCTGCTCTCGCCCGGCCCCGGCACTCCCGAGCAGGCGGGCGTCTGTGTCGACATGGTGCGCCACTGCGCGGCGACCGGCGTCCCGGTCTTCGGCGTCTGCCTCGGCATGCAGTCGATGGCCGTGGCGTACGGCGGGGTGGTGGACCGCGCCCCCGAGCTGCTGCACGGCAAGACGTCGCCGGTGACGCACGAGGGCAAGGGAGTTTTCGCCGGGCTGCCGTCCCCCTTCACCGCGACCCGTTACCACTCGCTCGCCGCCGAACCGGAGACGATCCCGCAGGAGTTGGAGGTCACGGCGCGCACGGCCGACGGCATCATCATGGGGCTGCGCCACCGTGAACTGCCGGTGGAGGGTGTGCAGTTCCATCCGGAGTCGGTCCTGACCGAGTACGGCCATCTGATGCTGGCCAACTGGCTGGTGCGATGCGGTGACACGGGAGCCGTCGCGAGGTCGGAGGGGCTCGCGCCGGTGGTGGGCAAGGCTGTCGCGTGACCGCACTCCGCCCCGAGCACGACACCGGTGAGGAAGGCCCGTACGAGCAACGAGCGTACGAGGCCACGGGCGCGTTCGAGGCGGCAGTCGACCAGCTGGCGGACCCGCTGAACGATCCGCTGCCGGGGCAGCACGCCTCGCCGTGGTTCCGGGCGGAGAGCATTCCGGCGGAGACGGCGGAGATCGGGGTGGCGCAGGGTCGGCGGCCGGAAGGCCGGTCGCAGGCCTCACACGGGGCACAGGGGCCCCAGGGGACGCCGCGCGAGTGGTACGACCCGGAAGGGTACGAGCGGGACTGGTACGGGCACCAGGAGCCTGTCGTGGCGCCTCCGCCACCGCCGCCGCTCCCCCGCATCGACGAGACGATCGGTCTGCGGACGGCGGACACCCGACGCCAGGCCGGCCGGGCGGTGACAGCTCCGATACCGCAAGCAGAGCCGAAGTACGACGAGGAGCCCGCCCCGGTTCCGGATCCCGGACCGGAGACCGCAGAACTCGAACCGCGTACGGAACCGTCCACCGGGGGCCGGGCCGAGCGTCGGCGCGCCGCCAAGGGGCGCGGCCGCCGTCGCGCCGAACCGCAGAGCCGGTCGGCGGCGACGCCGGAGGGGCGTCCGCTCTCCCGCGTCGAGGCGCGGCGGGCCGCCCGCGCGGCCAAGGACAGCCCGGCCGTCGTCGCCAGCCGGGTCGTCGGCGAACTGTTCATCTCGCTCGGCGTGCTGATGCTGCTGTTCGTCACGTACCAGCTGTGGTGGACGAATGTGCGTGCCGACCAGATCGCCGGGAGCGAGACGCACAAGATTCAGGACGACTGGGCGAAGGGCCGCAAGCCCGGGGCGTTCGAGCCGGGGCAGGGCTTCGCCATCATCCACATCCCGAAGCTGGATGTGGTCGCCCCGATCGCCGAGGGCATCAGCAAGGAGAAGGTCCTGGACCGCGGCATGGTCGGTCACTACGGGCAGGGCGCGCTCAAGACGGCGATGCCGTCGGCCGCGCAGGGCAACTTCGCGCTGGCCGGCCACCGGAACACCCACGGCGAACCGTTCCGCTACATCAACCGGCTGCGCAGGGGTGACCCGATCGTGGTCGAGACGCAGGACGCGTACTACACGTACGAGATGACCAGCGTCCTTCCTCAGACGTCGCCGTCCAATGTCTCGGTGATCACCCCGGTGCCGCCCGGTTCGGGCTTCACGAAGCCCGGCCGCTACATCACTCTGACGACCTGTACGCCTGAATTCACAAGTACGTACCGGCTGATCGTCTGGGGCAAGATGGTCGACGAACGGCCGCGCAGCAAGGGGAAGCCCGACGCGCTCGTCGGCTGAACTTCATCACGACAGGGACGGGTGCGGTGGCAGCGAGGACCCAGCAGGAAGAACAGACCGACGAGTCCGCGCCCCCGGTGCGGAGCAGGGACCGCCATCCCGTCGCGACCGCGGTCAGTCTCTTCGGCGAGCTGCTGATCACCGCGGGCCTGGTGCTGGGCCTCTTCGTCGTCTACTCCCTGTGGTGGACGAATGTGCTCGCCGACCGCGAGGCCGAGAAGCAGGGGCACACCGTCCGCGACCGCTGGGCCGAGGGACCCGGGGCCCTCGACACCAAGGACGGCATCGGCTTCCTGCACGTACCCGCGATGAAGAACGGCGAGGTGCTCGTCAAGAAGGGCACCGACACCAAGAACCTCAACGACGGCATCGCCGGCTACTACACGGACCCGGTGAAGTCGGCTCTCCCCTGGGACAAGCAGGGCAACTTCACGCTGGCGGCGCACCGCGACGGGCACGGGGCGAAGTTCCACAACATCGACAAGGTGAAGACGGGCGACGCCGTCGTCTTCGAGACCAAGGACACCTGGTACGTCTACAAGGTCTTCAAGGAGCTTCCCGAGACGTCGAAGTACAACGTCAAGGTGCTCCAGCCGGTCCCCAAGGAGTCGGGCGTGAAGAAGCCCGGCCGCTACATCACGCTGACGACCTGCACGCCGGTCTACACGTCCAAGTACCGCTACATCGTGTGGGGCGAACTGGTGCGTACGGAGAAGGTCGACAAGGACCGCACGAAGCCGGCGGAGCTGAGCTGACCCTAGGATGGCGAAGGCCCGAAGCCGCAACTTGCTCTTGCGACTTCGGGCCTTTCTGCGCCCGGTGGGCTCTCAGTCGGCTTGCAGGATCGGGAGCGGTACCCCGGCGCTCCATTTCTCGAGGTGGCCTCGGTCCACGACCGTGATGCCGTGGGTCTCGGCTATGGCGCGTGCATCAGGTGTGAAGGAGGTTGTCGCCACGAAGAGAGCCACGTCCGCCTGGTGCTGGACCCTGGCGGCTCCGAGGAACTTCTGCAATTCGCCACTCCACACCGGACGGTAAGGGGCGAAGCTCTTGCACTGCACGACGACACTGCGACCGTCCGCGGTCAGCGCGGTGACGTCTACTCCGCGGTCGCCGGGACCGCCGTGGACGACGATGTCGGTGCAGCCGTCGCGTCGCAGCAGGACGGCGACGTGGTGCTCGAACTCTCTCCAGTTCATGGCGTCGATCGACGCCATGATTCCGGTGTAGGGGCGTGGGCCCCGGGCCTGTTCGAGGCGCCTGAGCCGGTGGTGGTGGTCGCGGAGCTTCCGCTCGATCTTCTTGACGTCGTCCCGGAGGGAGATCAGCTCCTTGTGCTGCTCACCGGAGGTCTCGATGAGGGCGTTGAACATGGGGACGACAGTCTTGCCGAGAATGTGGGTGATGCGTCGGTCGATACGCTCGTCGAGGGACTCGGGCTCACTGTGGACACAGTTATCCACAGGCTGAGTCCGCGCCACGTACTCCCTGTCGAGCAAGTACGTACGCACCTGACGTGCGACTTCGCTGTCCCGGAGGAGCATGGCGACGTTGAGGACGGCGCGGCGACTGAAAAGCGCGAGGGTGCGGGTGCGCGACTGGATCCCACTGAGCTCCTTGAAGGAGCTCAGTTCTGTACCTGTCAGAACGCGGTAGCCGCTGGCCTCCAGTTCGTCCCTATGGTCCAGTACCAGCGACCGGATGGCCTTGATTCCGACCCGGAAGTACGCCGCCACCATCGCCGTCGTCACATGCATGCCGCCCGGCAGAAGCGACAGCACCTTGACCTTGTCCAACGCGTCCGTCTGCTCCACGACACTTGCTCGTAGAGATCTCGACTCCAGCAGTACTGCATCGTTGATCACGCTCATGTCCTTTCGGCTCATCCACAATCGCCGTGAATGAGGTGGTTTGATCCCCCCACGTCACCTCATTCGATCAACGAGTCGGCACATATGAAGACACGATCGTTTTGCGGCCGCATGTGCGGTATGCGGGATGCGCGGTGCGGCAGGCACAGCGAAGGGCCCCGATCACCGAGGCGGTGATCGGGGCCCTTCGCGTGTGTGCGGTGGGGCTCAGTTCTGCGAGCCCGATGGGCCGCCGAAGATATTGCCGTCCCCGTTGCCCTTGCCGCCCACCGTGGTGAGGGTGATGACGGTGGTCGCGGGGTCGGCCTGGGTGCCCGGCTGCGGATCGATGTTGGCGACCCTGGCGTTGTCGTCGTCCGAGCTGCCCTGCGCGAACTGGATTTGAGTGAAGCCCTGCGCGGCCAGGGCCTGCTTGGCCTGGGCGACTGTGCTACCCCTGACTTCGGGGACCGGGACCGTCGCCGGCTGCGTCGGGCCCTTGGAGACCTTCAGGACGATCTGGGTGTCCTTCGGCTCCTTGCCGCCTGGTGCCGGGGTCTGATCAATGACCTCACCCACCGGCTTGTCCGAGTCTTCGTCGGTTCGCGAGACGTTCTGGAAGCCGACGCCGTTGAGCTGGGCCACCGCAGCGTCGTACTGCTTGCCCCTGACGTCGGGGACGTTCTGGGTGGACTGCCTGGCGACCGTGATCTTGACCTCGGACTCCCGCTCGGCCTTCGTGTTGCCCTTGGGGTTCTGGTCGAGCACGGTGCCGGGATCCGCGGTGGAGGACTCGGTCGTGACGACCTTCACCGAGAAGCCCTTTTCCTCCAGGAGCTTGCGGGCGTTCTCCTCGGACTTCTCCGTGACGTCCGGGACCTCGACCTTCGGCGCACCGGTGGAGACGACGACCGTGACGGTCTCGTTCTCCGCCATCTTGCCGTCCTTGGGCGTCTGGCTGCAGATCTTGCCCTTGTCCTGGTCCTCGCAGGGTTCGCGTGAGCCGACCTTGACGAGGACACCGGCGTTCCTCGCGAGATCCTTCGCCTCATCCACGGTCGAACCGACCATGTTCGGCACGTCGACCCTGCCGTTGTCGCTGTTGTCGCCGCCGAAGACGGACTTGCCGATCAGGATCGCGCCGATCAGCACCAGGACGCCCGCGACGACCAGGAGGATCGTCGAGGTGTTGTTCTTCTTCTGGCGGCGGCGGTCCGGGCGCTCGTCGTATCCGTAGCCGCCGTCGTCCGGATTGACCGGGGGCAGCATGGAGGTCTGGGCGCCGTTCGGGTCGGCTGCGCGCAGCGCGGTGGTGGGCTGGTCGTTGCCGTACCCGTCGTATCCCCCGTAACCGGCCGTGCCCATCGCCGCGGTAGCGGCTACCGGCTGGCCGTCGAGACAGGCCTCGATGTCGGCACGCATCTCGTCGGCCGACTGGTAGCGATAGTCCGGGTCCTTGACCAGGGCCTTCAACACGATCGCGTCCATTTCGGGCGTGATCTCGGGGTCGAAGCTGCTGGGGGGCTGCGGCTCTTCCCGCACGTGTTGGTAGGCGACCGCGACGGGCGAGTCGCCGACGAACGGCGGCCGGACGGTCAGCAGCTCGTAGAGCAGACAGCCGGTCGAGTACAGGTCGGAGCGCGCATCGACCTGCTCGCCCTTGGCCTGCTCCGGGGAGAGGTACTGGGCGGTGCCGATGACGGCCGAGGTCTGGGTCATCGTCATGCCGGAGTCGCCCATGGCGCGGGCGATACCGAAGTCCATGACCTTGACCTGGCCGGTGCGCGTCAGCATGACGTTCGCCGGCTTGATGTCGCGGTGGACGATGCCTGCGCGGTGCGAGTACTCCAGCGCCTGGAGGATGCCGACCGTCATTTCGAGGGTGCGCTCGGGCAGCAGTTTGCGGCCGGAGTGCAGAAGTTCTCTGAGCGTCGACCCGTCGACGTACTCCATCACGATGTACGGGATGGAGACACCGTCGACGTAGTCCTCGCCGGTGTCGTAGACAGCGACGATCGCCGGGTGATTGAGCGAGGCGGCGGACTGGGCCTCACGGCGGAACCGGGCCTGGAAGGACGGGTCGCGGGCGAGATCGGTCCGCAGCGTCTTCACAGCGACGGTGCGGCCGAGCCGGGTGTCGTGCGCGAGGTAGACCTCGGCCATGCCACCACGGCCGAGCACCGAGCCCAGCTCGTACCGGCCGCCGAGGCGACGCGGCTCTTCCATAACTGTTCCAGCCCTCTCCGTCAGTCCCGACCGCACCGGTGTGTGGTCCGGCGGTGTGCTGCTCGCGCATACGGTACCGGCCACGCACTACCTCATCGGCCCACAGCCGTGAGCTGATATCTGACCGGTATCCCAATGTGCAGGTATGGCCCCCGATGTGATGGGCGTCACCTCTTGTTGATAACCGCCTCCATCACGGCCTTGGCGATCGGAGCGGCCAGACCACCGCCGGAGACATCGTCCCGGTTGGCGCTGCTGTCCTCGACCACGACCGCCACGGCGACGGGCGAGCCGCTGCTGGTCTTGGCGTACGAGATGAACCAGGCATACGGCTTCTCGCTGTTGTTCAGACCGTGCTGGGCGGTACCGGTCTTGCCGCCGACTGTGACGCCGTCGATGAGGGCCTTGGTTCCCGTGCCGCTCTTGACGACGGTCTCCATCATCTGCTGGAGCTTCTGCGCGTTCTCACCCGAGAGGGGCTGGCTGAGCTCCTCCTTCTCGTGGGTGTAGATCACGTCGAGGTTGGGCGCCTTCCGCTCGGCGACCATGTACGGCTGCATGAGCTTGCCGTCGTTGGCGACTGCGGCGGCGACCATGGCCATCTGGAGCGGGGTGGCGCGGTTGGAGGCCTGGCCGATGCCCGCCATGGCGTTCTGCGGCCGGTTGTCCTTCGGGTAGACGCTCGCGTCGGCGCGGACCGGGGTGAAGATCTCCTTGTTGAAGCCGAACTTGGCGGCCTCGTCCATCATCTTCTGGTTGCCCAGGTCGTCGCTGATCTTGCCGAAGACGGTGTTGCAGGACATCCGCAGCGCTTCCCGGAGCGAGGCGTTCTCGCAGGGGATGTTGCCCTCGTTCTGCAGGACGGTGGTCGTCTGCGGGAGCTTGTACGGCAGCGGTGAGTCCGTCTTGCCGTCGATGTCGGTGTAGAGGCCGTTCTCCAGGGCCGCGGCGGCGGTGACGACCTTGAACGTCGAGCCGGGCGGGTAGGTCTCGCGCAATGCCCGGTTGAGCATCGGCTTGTCCTTGTCCTTCAGGAGCTTCTTCCAGGCCTTGGTGTCCTTGTCGGAGTTGCCCGCGAAGGTCGAGGGGTCGTACGAGGGGGTGCTGGCGAGGGCCAGGATGGCGCCGGTCTGCGGGTCGAGCGCGGCGACGGCACCCTTCTTGTCGCCCAGCCCCTGGAAGGCTGCCTTCTGAGCGGCGGCGTTGAGGGTGGTGACGACGTTGCCGCCCTGCTTCTTCTCGCCCGTGAACATCGACAGGGTGCGGTTGAAGAAGAGCTGGTCGTCGTTGCCGGTGAGGATGCCGTCCTCAAGGCTCTCGAGCTGCGAGGCGTCGAAGGCCTGCGACGAATAGCCGGTGACGGGCGCCCACATGGGGCCGTTCTTCCAGGCCCGCTTGTACTTGAAGTCGCTGCCCTTGGTCTCGACCGAGGTGGTCACCGGGTTGCCGTCGACGATGATGTTTCCGCGTTCGTGGGCGTACCGCTCGATGCGGACGCGGCGGTTCTCGTCGCGGGTGTTCAGCTCGTCGGCGCGGACGTACTGGAGGTAGTTGGTCCGCACGAGCAGGGCGAGGATGAGCACGCCGCAGAAGATCGCGATCCGGCGCAGGGGCTTGTTCACGGTCGGACCACCTGGGTCATCTCGGCGTCGGAGGACGGGGCGGGGGCCGGCGCGGGGCGGCGTGCGGTGTCGCTGATCCGGATCAGGATGCCGATCAGGGCCCAGTTGGCGATCACGGACGAACCACCGGCCGCGAGGAACGGCATCGTCATACCGGTCAGCGGGATGAGACCCATGACACCGCCGGCGACGACGAAGACCTGGATCGCGAAGGCGCCGGAGAGACCGATCGCGAGGAGCTTGCCGAACGGGTCGCGGGCGGCGAGCGCGGTGCGGACACCGCGCTCGACGATCAGACCGTAGATCAGCAGGACGGCCATCATTCCGGCAAGACCGAGCTCCTCACCGACGGTGGAGAGGATGAAGTCGGCGTTGGCGGCGAAGCCGATCAGGTCGGAGTGGCCCTGACCGAGTCCGGTGCCGAGGGTGCCGCCGGAGCCGAAGGACATCAGGGCCTGGGCGATCTGGTCGGAATGGGCCATGGTCTTTTCCCCGAAGGGGTCCAGCCAGGCGTCGACCCGCTGCTGGACATGCGGCTCGAACGTGGCGACGCCGACTGCGCCGACCGCCGACATCAGCAGACCGAAGACGATCCAGCTGGTCCGCTCCGTCGCGACGTACAGCATGATCACGAAGAGGCCGAAGAACAGCAGCGACGTACCGAGGTCGGTCTCGAAGACCAGGATCAGGATCGACATCGCCCAGATGACGAGGATCGGTCCGAGGTCACGGCCACGGGGCAGATAGAGGCCCATGAAGCGGCGGCTGGCGAGGGCCAGCGCATCGCGTTTGACCATCAGATAGCCGGCGAAGAAGATCGCGATGATGATCTTTGCGAACTCGCCGGGCTGGATGGAGAAGCCGGCGATCGTGATCCAGATCTTGGCGCCGAACTTGCCCGGGAAGAACATTGGCAGGATCAGCAGGACCAGCGCCCCCACCATGGAGATGTAGGTGTAGCGCTGCAGGATGCGGTGGTCCTTGAGCAGGAACAGGACGGCGACGAACAGAGCGATGCCGACCGCCGAGTACAGCAACTGTCTGGGGGCGGAGGGGGTGAAGACGCCGTACTGGTACTTGGCTGTCGCGATCAGCCGGGGCGACTGGTCCAAGCGCCAGATCAGTACCAGCCCCAGCCCGTTGAGCAGAGTCGCCAGTGGCAGCAGCAGCGGATCCGCGTACGGAGCGAACTTGCGCACCACGAGGTGGGCGACGCCGCCGAGCAGGATCAGGCCGAACCCGTATCCGAGCATGCCGGAAGGCAGCGTGCCGTCCATGGCAAGGCCCACATTGGCGTACGCGAACACCGAGATGGCGATGGCGAAGACCATCAGGGCGAGCTCGGTGTTGCGACGGCTCGGTGCGTCGATCGCGCCGATCGTGGTGGTATTGGTGACAACGCTCATGGTGCTGAAGGCCCCCTACGGCTTTACTGCTTACCGCACTGCGGGACCAGCTTCGTCTCTTCCTCCGAGAGGCTGGGGCCGGGAGTGGGAGTCGCGGTGGTCGGCTTGGTCTTGCTGGTGGTGGACGTGGAGCCGGACTCGGTGGACGTCTTCGAGAGGTCCGAGCCCGTGCCACCGGCTTCACCCTCGCCGGTGCGGGGCTTGCTCTCTGCCTCGGCCGCGCGGCGCTGTGCGTCCTTCTTGCAGGCGGACGCCTGGGTCGAGAGCTCGCTGATCTTCTCGCGGGCGTCGGCCAGGTTGCCCTCGGCGATGGTCACCTCGACCTGCTTGCGCTGGTAGGACGGGAGGTACTTGAGTTCGATCTCGGGGTGGTCCTTCTCGACCTTCGAGAGCGAGACCCATGCGAGGTCCTGGCTGATGCCGCGGTACAGCGCGACGTGGTCGTTCTTCGCGCCTACGAAGAACTGGTTCTGGGTCCAGCGGTAACCGCCGTACACACCACCGCCGATGACGGCCAGCGCGAGCACGATGTAGAACGACCGCTTCAGCCACTTGCGACCGCCGCCGGGCTTGACGAAGTCGTCGTCGGTGTACGCGTCGAAGGAGCCGTCCGGCATTCCGCCGTAGCCGACGCCGTCGCCGCTGCCGGGCGGGCCGAAGCCGCCCGCAGGCGGCGGGACGGGGCGGCCGAGACCGGCCGCGCGGCCGGCCGGGGTGGTCATGGCGGCACCGTCGTTCAGCTGGGCGGACTGGTTCTCGGCGACCGCGCCGACGATGACCGGGGTGTCGTTGAGCTGCCCGGCCAGGGTGTCGTTGCTGTCCACGTCGAGGACGTCGGCGACGATGCAGGTGATGTTGTCCGGGCCGCCGCCGCGCAGGGCGAGCTGGATGAGCTCCTGGATCGTCTCCTGCGGGCCCTGGTAGCTGGCGAGGGTCTCCTCCATCGTCTGGTGCGAGACGACGCCGGAGAGCCCGTCGGAGCAGATCAGATAGCGGTCGCCGGCCCGGACCTCACGGATGGAGAGGTCGGGTTCGACGTGGTCGCCGCTGCCCAGCGCGCGCATCAGCAGAGAGCGCTGCGGGTGGGTAGTGGCTTCTTCCTCGGTGATGCGGCCCTCGTCGACCAGCCGCTGGACCCAGGTGTGGTCCTGCGTGATCTGGGTCAGCACGCCGTCGCGCAGCAGGTACGCGCGTGAGTCGCCGACGTGGACCAGGCCGAGGCGCTGACCGGTCCAGAGCAGAGCGGTGAGCGTGGTGCCCATGCCCTCCAGCTGGGGGTCCTCCTCGACCATCATGCGCAGTTGGTCGTTGGCCCGCTGGACCGCCGTGCCGAGCGAGGTGAGGATGTCCGAGCCGGGCACGTCGTCGTCGAGCTGAACGAGCGTCGAGATCACCTCGGAGCTGGCGACCTCACCGGCCGCCTGGCCGCCCATGCCGTCGGCGATGGCGAGAAGGCGCGGACCGGCGTAGCCGGAGTCCTCGTTGCCCTCCCGGATCATGCCCTTGTGCGATCCGGCGGCGAAGCGCAGGGACAGACTCATGCGCACCTCGCCCGTCGGCTCGGGGTACAGCCGGTCTCGCGCCACACTGCCCACCCTCCGGTCGGGAGCAGGACCGGGTCCGTTGCCCGGACCGCTACGGCCCCCTCGCTCCGCTCGCTCATTGTCGTACTACTTCCGCAGCTCGATGACGGTCTTGCCGATCCGGATCGGCGCGCCCAGCGGAACAGGCGTCGGGGTGGTGAGCCGGGTCCGGTCGAGATACGTGCCATTGGTGGACCCGAGATCCTCGACGATCCACTGGCCGTCACGGTCGGGGTAGATCCTGGCATGCCTGCTGGACGCGTAGTCGTCGTCCAGCACGATCGTTGAATCGTGGGCCCGGCCCAGCGTGATGGTCTGTCCCTGGAGCGCCACCGTGGTGCCGGTGAGGGTGCCCTCGGAGACGACCAGCTTTGTGGGTGCCCCACGGCGCTGGCGGCCGGGCTGCTGGCGTTGCTGCGGCGGTGCCGCGGCGGTCTGGCGTGCCTGTTGCGGTCGCGTGTCGCCCGCGTTGCGGCGTGAGCCGCGCTGCGTGACGCGCGTTCCGAACAGGTCGCTGCGGATGACCTGAACGGCCACGATGACGAACAGCCACAGAACAGCCAGGAAACCTAGCCGCATGACCGTCAGGGTCAGCTCTGACATTGCCCCCGCTTCACCCTTCGGCTTGCCGGTAAACGATGGTGGTACTGCCCACGACGATCCGCGAGCCGTCGCGGAGCGTAGCGCGGGTGGTGTGCTGCCCGTCTACCACGATGCCGTTGGTAGACCCGAGATCCTGGATCGTCGAGGGCGTTCCGGTCCGGATCTCACAGTGCCGGCGCGATACGCCGGGGTCGTCGATCCGCACGTCGGCGTCGGTGCTGCGTCCCAGCACCAGCGTCGGGCGGGAGATCTGATGGCGGGTGCCGTTGATCTCGATCCAGCGCCGTACCTGCGCGCTCGGCATGGGGCCGGGCGCGGCCGGCGGGCGCCGGTCGGCAGTGGGTGCTCCGGGACGGCCGCTGCCCGGCGGCGGGGCCGCGGGCATGGGCGGGACGGAGCTGGGCGGATAGCCGTAGCCGCCGGTGGGCTGCGGGGCGGCGGAGCGCCCGTGGCCGGGCTGTCCGGGGTGGCCCTGAGGGGCCTGCTGGCCCTGCTGCGAGGAGCTCGAGGCAAGGGTGCGGCTGCGCACGCGGTAGAGCCCGGTGTCGAGGTCCTCCGCCTTCTCCAGATGAACCTTGATCGGTCCCATGAAGGTGTAGCGCTGCTGCTTGGCGTAGTCCCGGACCAGACCGGAGAGCTCGTCGCCGAGCTGGCCGGAGTACGGGCTCAGGCGCTCGTAGTCCGGGGCGCTGAGCTCGACGATGAAGTCGTTGGGGACGACGGTCCGCTCGCGGTTCCAGATTGTTGCGTTGTTGTCGCACTCACGCTGGAGGGCACCCGCGATCTCGACCGGCTGGACCTCGGACTTGAACACTTTGGCGAAGGTGCCGTTGACCAGACCTTCGAGACGCTGCTCGAAACGCTTCATGACTCCCATGGGGCACCTCCTCCGGTGTTCTCGTCCCTGTACTGCTTACTGATCGTATCCACGCGTCGGGAAATCGGCTGGTTCCCCTTGTCTGCCCAGTGGATGAGTGTCACCCCTCACACGGATCGTAGAGGTGACCGCTCCTCACAGTGTCCCGCACCTGCGGTGTGCTGAGGAGGAGTGGGGGTGACCGCATCGCGTTGCCGCTTCCCGTCATCCGCCCGCCAAAACAACGGATGTGAATCCACCCTGTCCAGCGTGCTAATCTTCCGGATGTCGCCAGGCGCTCGCACCAACAGGTGAGAGAGTCTGGAAACACCACTCATGCGCGAGTGGCGGAACGGCAGACGCGCTGGCTTCAGGTGCCAGTGTCCTTAGGGACGTGGGGGTTCAAATCCCCCCTCGCGCACAAGAGAGAAGCCCCACAGGCCAACGGTCTGTGGGGCTTCTTCGTTCCCGGACGAGGGGATCGGCGGCGGGGCGACTTTCGTCGTGCGCGGGCACAACGAAAGAAAGGCGTCGCGTGTGCGAAGGGCTGCCCAGGGTGCGGGGCGTGTACGCGATATCGAAACTCCGGGCCGGGTGGCAGTGGTGTGCGGCGCCGGAGCTGTGGTCCCGCCGCAGGACGGCCGGGGAGGCCGTGCTGGCCGTGGTGCTCGGGCTGCTGGCTGCGGGGACGGAAGAGCTGCTGCGCGGCGGGGAACTGCGGCTGTGGGTGGTGCCGTCCATGGTCGTGGTGCTGTCGCTGCTCAGGCGCCGGCTGCCCGTGAGCGTGCTGGTGGTGACGTCCGCCCTGGCCGGGCTCTCCGGCGGATTCGTGTTGCTGCTGATGATGGTGGCGTGGAGTTCCGGGCGTCGGATCGCCGGAGCAGGACGGGCGCTGGGGGCGTTCACCGCCTCGCACATCCTCTACGTGGGTGTGACCGTTGCGATGACCTGGTCCGGGCTGCGGCCGCTGACCCAGGTGTTGTTCGCCACCCTCTACTTTTTGGCGACGACGCTCGTGCCCGGTCTCGCCAGTCGGTACTGGACGCAGCGCCGGACCCTGCTGCACGCCCTCCAGGAACGCAATGCACAGCTGATCCGGGAGCGGGCCATGATCGTGGGGCAGGCCCGGCTCATGGAGCGCCGGCGGATCGCTCAGGACATGCACGACAGCCTCGGTCACCAACTGGCGCTGATCTCTGTCCATACGGGGGCACTGGAGGTCGACCCGGAGCTGACGGTGCGGCAGCGCGAGGTGGTCGGTGTGCTGCGCGGTGCCTCGGTCCATGCCATGCACGAGTTGCGGGAAGTCGTCGGGATTCTGCGGGACGACGTCGCGGGACCCGGGCGCGGTGGCGAGGACGGGCAGCGGGCGGCGCGGGGGACCGCGGGCATCGAGGAGCTGACGCAGGCGGCGCGGGCCGCTGGAAGTGCTGTGGAGCTCCGTCGCACGGGAGAGCGCCGGGCGCTCGCGGCTGCCTCGGACCATGCGGCTACTGCATCGTCCAGGAGGCACTGACCAATGCGTACTCACGACGTTCGGGGAGCGGGAGAACGTCCTGCGGACGCTGGAGCAAGGGGGCGCCGGATTCCTGCTCAAGGACACCGCGCCGGCCGAGC
The DNA here is from genome assembly GCF_042802415.1 of Streptomyces sp. NPDC057486. Lineage (NCBI taxonomy): Bacteria > Bacillati > Actinomycetota > Actinomycetes > Kitasatosporales > Streptomycetaceae > Streptomyces > Streptomyces sp. NPDC057486. The sequence continues at coordinate 76,260 of NZ_JBHVEE010000015.1, forward strand.
TGATCCAGGTGGTTCGGGCGGCAGCGGCCGGTGATGCCTATCTCTCGCCCGGTGCCACTCGGCATGTGGTCGATCAGCCGGCCATGGGACGGGCGGCCAAGCGGGGCGAAGGGGCGCGGCGGCGGGTGGCGGAACTCAGCGGGCGGGAGCGCGAGGTGCTGGTCCTGCTCGGCGAGGGGCTGTCCAACGCGGACGCCGGCAGGCGGCTGCACATGAGCAAGGCAACTGTGAAGACCTATGTGAGCCGGATCCTGGCGAAGCTGGGGTGCGAGAACCGGGTGCAGGCTGCGCTGTTGGCGAGGGATGCGGGGCTGTAGGCGTGCCGTGGGCTCGTTCTGGAGGCTCTGGAACGCCAGGATGTGTTTCACGTGAAACGTCCGATTCGGGGCGTTCGGTACAGCGGGACGTTTCTGTGAGGCGGGTTGTTTGTGTGCCCCCATGCGACGACGGGCCAGGGCTCGCGGGAGTGTCCGATTCCCGCGAGCCCCGGCCGATTTTGCGTCGTGCCGCGACTCAGGCGGCGAGGCGCGTGGCGAGAGCCTTGGCCTTCTCCGCGGCCTCGGTGAACGCCCTGGCGCGGGAGGCCTCGGCGAGCGGGATGAGCTCGGCCATCGCGGGCTGGGAGTGGGCCAGCGTCAGCTCCGGGACGATGAAGTCGACCTCGGCGCCGAACATGCTCGTCAGCAGCTTCTCCAGGTAGTTCTGGACGAACTCGGAGTCCTCGCGCGGGGTGCCGGGGGCGTACGAGCCGCCGCGGCTGGCGACGACGGTGATCGGGGTGCCCGCCACCGGGCTGTCGGGACCCACGTTGCGGCCGACGATGATCACCTGGTCGAGCCAGGCCTTCAGGGTCGACGGAATGCTGAAGTTGTACATCGGGGCGCCGATCAGGACGGCATCCGCGGCTTCCAGCTCGGCGGCGAGCTCGCTGCGCAGCGGGTCCCCGGCGCCGGCGGCTGCCGCTGTGGCGTCCAGGTGGGGCAGCGGGTTCGCGGCAAGGTCGCGGTAGACGACCTGTCCGTCCGGGTGCTGCTCGAGCCAGGTCTTGACGAAGGTGGCGGTGACCTCGCGCGATGCGGAGCCCTGCGGGAAGACGGCGGAGTCGAGGTGCAGAAGCGTGGCCATGGGGGATCTCCACGGATATCTAGAGGGTTGTGCCCGGCCAGGGACGCAGGGCAACTTTTTCGTACGCACCTAGTAATAACATAGGGGCTTACTAATCATAAGCACCTCACTGCGACGCAGTACCCTGGGTGCATGGCGGACCACGGTGAGCAGGCGTGTCGACGGGTCGACGTGAGCATCACGCGCGTCTTCGAGCTGTTCGGGAAGCGCTGGACGGGCCCGATCGTCTCCGTGCTTCTGCAGCAGCCGGTGTACTTCGCGGATCTGCGTCGGGCGATTCCCGGTATCAGTGAGCGCATGCTCTCGGACCGGCTGACCGAACTCGGTGCGGCCGGGCTGGTGGTGCGTGAGGTCGACGAAGGTCCGCCGCTGCGGGTCTCGTACCGGCTGACGCGGGCCGGCGCCGCGATGGAGCCCGCTCTGAAGGAGTTGGCGCTCTGGGCGCAGACGTACCTCGTGGTCGACGAGGGTGGCTGCTGACGGCTCTCGGTGGTTACAGGGGCGTGCCCGTGCCCGGCGTGCTCGTCCCGCCCGACGCGTTGTAGCGCAGCAGGTACTCGGCGAACCGCGCGAGATCGTCCGCGGTCCACTCCGCGAGACGCTGCTGGTAGGCCGCGTGACGGCTGGCCTGCGTCGAGGCAAGGGCCTGGGTTCCGGCCTTGGTGGGGTGCAGCACCTGGATCCGGTGGTCCGTGGGGTCCGGGTGGCGTTCGACCAGGCCGAGCTTCTCCAGGGTGGCGATCTGTCGGCTGACCGTCGACTTGTCGAGCATGTAGTGCGCAGCCAGATCCGTTGCGCGGCAGCCCTGCTGGTCGTCGATGTGCGACAGCAGTGTGTACGAGACCAGCGGCAGCTCCGGATGGAGGCGGGCCGCGGCGGCGCGCGCCCGGCGCGCGAACGCCGTCAGCTCGCGCTCGATGACATCCAGCGACTCTTCGCGTTCCCCGGCGGTGTCTGGCACGGTCTCACCTTCCCGAATTTTCAGTTGTACAGTACAACGGATAGAAGAGTTGTAAAAGCCAACCATTGGAGTTCGATGTCCACGGGTCCGAGTGCCGTCGGCGGCACGACCGCCGCTGCCCTGCGCCATGTGCTGAGCCATCTCGTCACACCCCTGCTGATGTGTATCGGGATGGGGCTCGCCTACCTGGGGGCGTTCCATGCTCCGGAACCGCACGACCTGCGGGTGGACGTGGTCGGATCGGGGCCGAGCGCACAGCTGCTCGCGCAGACGCTGCAGGACAAGGGTGACGGCGCACTCAGCGTGCGTACCGTCCCCGACCGGGACACCGCGGTGAACCACTTGAAGACACAAGCGAGTTACGGCGCCTACCTGCCGGGGAAGCGCCCCGAGCTTCTCGTGGCCAGCGCCTCGTCCGACACCAGTGCCACGGTGGTGGAGAAGGTCTTCACGAAGGTGGCGGCCGCGCAGGGCGACCCGCTGAAGGTGACGGACACGGCACCGACCGCGGACGGCGATCCGACCGGCCAGGGGATCTTCTTCCTGCTGGTCGCGGTGAGTATCGGGTCGTACGCGTCGGTCGCGGTGATCGGTGGTGCGGGTGCGGTGCTGGCGTTGCGGATCAGGGCGGCGCTGGCCCTCGGTGCCTCACTCGTGGTGAGCGTGATCGGGGCCGTGTTCGCGGGGCCCATGTTCGGGCTGGTGGACCACGGGCTGGGCGGACTCTGGGCGATGGCCTGGCTCTACTCGGCGGGCATTCTCCTGATCGGTGTGGGGCTGCACACATTCCTCAGGCGGTGGACGACGCTCGGCGTGATGGTGCTGTTCGTGATGTTGAACTTCACGAGCTCCGGCGGCATCTTCCGGCCCGAACTGCAGCCCGGCTTCTTCGGTTCGCTGCACGCGTTCTGGAACGGCGCGGGCTTCGTCGAGGGTGCGAGGAGCCATGTGTACTTCGATGGGCACGGACTCGGCGGACATGTGCTGGTGCTCGCGCTCTGGTTCGTGGTGGGGCTGGCCGCGATGGGAGCGGCCGGGTTGGCCGAGGGGAGGCGGCGGAAGTCTGCTGCGCAGGCTCAGGGTGTGGGTTCGTCCCGGCACCGGGCCGGGTCGGAGAACCGGACGGGTACGGAGAGCAGGGGGACGGCGGTTCGTCGGGCCGAGGCCGAGGCGAGGGAAGAGCTGGAGGAGGAGTTGGAGGAGTCTGTCGGCGTCTGACCAGGGCAAGGCGCTGTCCACAGGCGTTCGTTCAGGTTTTCCACAGGGGCAGACGGCTGTTGGCGGACGGCGGTACCGTCGTCGGCAGTTGATGTTGAACAGGACGTCGGTCGAGGACGGGGGAGGCTGCGCGCCATGGGTGAGTTCGAAGTGGCACTGCCGGGGCAGCGGGTTGTGACCGATGAGCCGCGCATACCGGTCGTGCCCGGGTTCGCCCGGCGCGTGGCTGTTGCGGCGGGAAGCGTGCCGCAGTCGCCGAGGGGGACGGGCAAGGCGCTGCGCGACCGGGTGCCCAGGACCTCGCACGATGCCCTGGTCCTTCCCTCGGGTCGGCCCGACGCCGTGCAGGCGGTCGAGGAGTCGAACCGGGGCCGAGTGCCCGACCTCGCGCCGATCAGGGTGGGGCGGATGGCTGCCACACCGTTCGCGTTTCTGCGCGGTTCGGCCGGGCTGATGGCCCATGACCTGATGGGCACACCGGTGACCGGGGTGGGCGCCCAGCTCTGCGGCGATGCGCATGCGGCCAATTTCGGGCTGTACGGCGATGCGCGAGGCAGTCTGGTCATCGATCTGAACGACTTCGACGAGACCGTGTTCGGCCCGTGGGAGTGGGACCTCAAGCGGCTCGCCACCTCGCTGGTGCTCGCGGGGCGTGAGGCCGGAGCGGACGAGGACACCTGCCGGCGGGGTGCGTACGACACCGTGGGCGCGTACCGGCGGACGATGCGATTGCTGGCCAGACTGCCCGCGCTCGACGCCTGGAATGCCATCGCCGACGAGGAACTCGTCTCGCACACGGACGCGCGGGATCTGGTCGGCATGCTGGAACGGGTCTCGCAGAAGGCCCGTAAGAACACCAGCGCCCGCTTCGCCGCCAAGTCCACGGAGGAGGCCGAGGGCGGCGGACGCCGCTTCGTCGACGCACCGCCGGTGCTGCGGCGGGTGCCGGATGCGGAGGCCGCGGCGGTCGCGGCGGCGCTCGGCGACTATGTGGGCACGATCTCGGAGGACCGGGTGCCGCTGCTCGCCCGTTACGCGATCCATGATGTGGCGTTCCGGGTGGTCGGCACGGGGAGTGTCGGAACCCGGTCGTATGTGGTGCTGCTGCTCGACCACCGCGGCGAGCCGTTGGTCCTGCAGGTGAAGGAGGCGCGGCCCTCCGCGCTGGCGCCGTATCTGCCTGCCGCAGGTTTCGAGGTGCCCGAGGCGGCGCACGAGGGTCACCGAGTGGTGCTCGGGCAGAAGCGGATGCAGGTGGTCAGCGACATTCTGCTGGGCTGGGCGACCGTGCAGGGGCGGCCGTTCCAGGTGCGGCAATTCAGGAACCGCAAGGGCAGTGTGGACCCCGCGGCCCTGGCGGCCGACCAGGTCGACGACTACGGGCGGATGACGGGCGCACTGCTGGCGAGGGCCCATGCCCACAGCGCCGACCCGCGACTGATCGCGGGCTACTGCGGCAAGAACGATGAGCTGGACGAAGCGGTGGCGAGCTTCGCCGTGACGTACGCGGACCGTACGGAGGCGGACCACGCGGAGCTGGTGCGGGCCGTTGGTTCGGGGCGAATAGCGGCTGAGCTCGGGGTGTGAGGGGCGCACCGCCGACCGTGCGTCCTCGGGGCGCGGACCGGGGTCATACGCTGGACGGGTGACCCACGAAGCCGCCGGGGTGCCGACCACCCGGAACGACGATGACCGGCAGGACAACGACCGGCAGCAGGAACAGCACGAGCAGCAAGCCCCTCGGGGCGACGCCGACGCGGGCGGTGCCGCTGATGCCGCGCGCCCCGAGGCGCGGCTGGCGAAGGCCGTGCGGGCGGCGGAGCAGGCGCTGATCGAGTTCGAGATCGCGGTGGAGACCTTCCGGGTCGAGGTGGAGAACTTCTCCCGGCTGCACCACCAGAAGCTCGGCCCGATGTACGCCCGCCTCGACGAGCTCGACGCGCAGATCGCGGAGGCCCGGGCCGCCCGGACCGGTGACCCCGAGGATCTGCGCAGGGCTCGGGAGGCTCGGGCGCTCGTGATGCCGATGCCGGGCATCGACGAGCTTTTCCACGACTGGCTCGACTCCGACGGGCTGTCCCCCGAGGCGGCGGCGATGCTGACCGAACAGCCGGTGCGGCCGCCCAAGCGGGTCCGGCCGACCGAGGAGGCGCGCAAGCTCTACCGCGAGCTGGCACGCAGTGCCCACCCGGATCTCGCCCAGGACGAGACGGAGCGGGCGCGCCGGGACGAGTTCATCACGCGCGTCAACGCCGCTTACGGGCGTGGGGACGAGGCCCTGCTGAAGGAGCTGGCGCAGGAGTGGGCGGCGGGGCCCGTTCCACAGCAGGCGGAGCTCAGCGAGAACGAGGAGCTCTACGCCCGGCTGAACTGGCTGACTCAGCGCAAGGAACTGCTGACGGTGCTCGCCCAGGAGCTGGAGGAGGGCGCGATCGGGGCCATGCTGCGGATGGCACCCGACGACCCGGACCGGCTGCTCGACGAGATCGCCGAGCAGCTGCTGGGTGAGGTCGCGCAGCGAGAGGCGGAGCTGGCAGGCCTGGTGCAGTAGCGTTTCTGGTAGGTCCTGAGCGTACGTACGAGAGAAGGCATGACCCATGAATTTCGCCCCGCTGCCCTCGGTGGATGTCGCGGCGGTGCCGTCGGACGGCCTTGTGCTGGACGTCCGGGAGAACGACGAATGGGCGGCAGGGCACGTCGATGGTGCCCTGCACATTCCGATGAGTGACTTCGTCGGCCGCTTCGGTGAGCTGACCGAGGCGGCGGAGGACGGCCGACGCGTGCATGTGATGTGCAGGGTCGGTGGCCGGTCCGCCCAGGTGACCCAGTACCTGGTGCAGCAGGGCATCGACGCCGTGAACGTCGACGGCGGGATGCTCGCCTGGGACGGCGCCGGGCGCCCGATGGTCACGGACAACGGCAACCCGGCCTTCGTTCTCTGATCCGGCCGGAATCATCCCGCCCTCCGGTGGGCGCCGGAGCGCGCCGGAGGTCTCAGCCGAGGGGATGGGCGGCCAGCAGGTCGCCCAGTGCCTCCTCATGCCTCGCTGCGGGGCCGAGCGACAGCTCGATCTGCTTCGCCCAGGCGTGGAAGCGGTGCAGCGGGTAGTCGGTGTCCGCGCCGAAGCCGCCGTGCAGATGCTGGGCGGTCTGCACGACCCGACGGACCCCGTCCGACGCCCAGATCTTCGCCACCGCGACATCGCCCGCGACGGGCAGCGTTCCGGACGCACCGGTGGAGATCCGCCAGGCTGCCTGCCAGAGGGTCACTTCCATGGCCCGCAGATCGATGTACCGGTCCGCGGCCTGGACGGCGACGGACTGAAACGTCGCGACGGGATGCCCGAACTGCTCGCGCTTTCCGGTGTATTCACTTGTCATGGCGAGCACGGCCTCGCCGAGACCCAGTGCGAGCGCGCAGGTTCCGGTGGTGAGCAGGGTGCGCAGCCACTCCCAGGCACCCGGCGTACTGATCAGCGCACTGTCCTCGATCCGTACCGTGTCCAGCCGGACCTCGGCGAACAACTCGCCGCTCGTGGAGACCTGTTCGGCGAGTGCGACGCCCTCGTTCGTGCGGCGGACCAGCGCCAGCACGGCCAGGCCCTCGTCCGTGTGGGCGGGCACCGCAATCCAGTCCGCCGACTGGGCCCACGGCACCCCCGACTGCACTCCGTCGAGCACCCAGCCCGCGCTTCCGCCGTCCTCGCTGCTGGGCCGGTCATGGTCCTGGCCGGCCTTTCCCGCAAGGTCCCGGCGGGCGGTGACGGCGAGCTCGGCCGGTTCGTGGCCGGTGCGGCCGTTGGCCCCGACGGTGAGGACCAGCTCGCCCCGGCCGACGCGGGGCAGCAGCTCAGCTGCCAGGCCGGGGTCACCGTGCTGCTGGATCGTCATCGCGACCGCACAGGTCTCCAGCAGCGGCACCCGGGCAAGCACCTTTGCCGATTCGCGCAGGACCAGGCAGAGCGCGACCGCGTCGAGCCCGGCCCCGCCGTGTTCCGGTGCCAGCGTCAGGCTCAGCAGGTCGCCTGCGGCCAGCCCCGTCCACACGGACCGGTCGATGTCCTCGGCCACCGCTCCCGGAGTGAGCGCGGGGCTGGGCACACTGTCGGGCTCGACGCCCGAGAAGACCGCCCTTGCCGCCTCGACGGCTGCCTGCTGCTCCTCGGTGAAGGTGAAGTCCACTGCACTGACCTCCCACGAACCGCTGTGCTCGTACCCGCATCTGACGGAGCGTCAAGATAGAACAGGTTCTATGGGAAGGGAACAGGGAAGGGGGCGGTCCTTCGGGATCCCGGAGATCCGAGGTGGACCGGGGAACTTCCGAGGAGATCGGGCCGAAGCCCGTCGAATCCGTGGGATCCGTTGATCCGAGAGGTCAGCGGTCGAAGTCGAGTTCCACCTCCGGTGTGAGCGGATGCGACTGGCAGGCGAGCACATAGCCCGCCCCCGTCTCTTCCGGCTCCAGCGCGAAGTTGCGGTTCATCCGGACCTCGCCCGAGACCAGGAACGCCCTGCACGTCCCGCACACTCCGCCCTTACATGCGTACGGAGCGTCGGAGCGGCTGCGCAAGACCGTTTCCAGCAGCGATTCGCCGTCCTGGACCGGCCAGTTGCCCGAGCGTCCGTCCAGTGTCGCGGTGAGCGTGCTGTGTGCGGGCGCCTCGATTTGCGTGCGGGCGGGAGCGGCCGGGCCGTCGTCGACGTGGAAGATCTCCTGGTGGATGCGGGCCCGGTCGACGCCGAGGCCGTGCAGCGCATCCTCTGCCGCCCGGACCAGGCCGAACGGCCCACAGAGATACCAGCCGTCCACCTCTTCCACCGACAGGAGCGCGGGCAGCAGCCCGGTCAGCCGCTCCCGGTCGAGCCGGCCGGACGGGAGACCTGCCTGCTGCTCCTCGCGGGAGAGCACTGTCACCAGCTGGAAGCGGTCCGGATAGCGGTCCTTCAGGTCGGCGACCTCGTCCAGGAACATCGTCGAGGCAGCCGTCCGGTCGCTCCGGATCAGACAGAACCGGGCCTCGGGTTCACGGTCCAGCAGAGTCGACGCGATCGACAGCACCGGGGTGATGCCGCTGCCGCCGACGATCGCCGCGTAGTGACCGGCGCGGGGGGTGAGCACGAAGCGTCCCATCGGGGGCATCGCCTCGACCTGATCGCCGACGGCGAGCTCCTTGAGGGCGTACGTGGAGAACGCACCGCCGTCGACCAGGCGGATGCCCACCTGCAGCTGCGGATCGGCTGGGGCATCGGCGGCCGGAGTGCAGATCGAGTACGAACGCCGGATCTCTTCGCCCTGAACCGTGTAGCGCACATTGAGGTGCTGGCCGGGCTTGTGGCGGAAGGTCTCGCGCAGCTCGGGGGGCACCGCGAAGGTCACGGCCACCGAGTCGTCGGTCAGCCGCTCGATCGCGCGGACCCGGAGCGGATGGAACATCTACAACTCCTTGAAGTGGTCGAACGGTTCACGGCAGCTCGCGCAGCGGCGCAGTGCCTTGCAGGCGGTGGAGGAGAACCGGCTCAGCAGCTCCGTGTCCGTGGAGCCGCAGTGCGGGCAGCGCACCGAGAGGGTGAGCGGCACAGGTCCGCCGGACCTGGTGGCGGCATCATGCGGGCGCGGGGGTGCTATGCCGAACTCGGCGAGCTTGCGCCGCCCCTCCGCGCTGATGTCGTCGGTCGACCAGGCCGGTGCGAGCACAGTGACCACGGAGACGTCCGGTATGCCGTGGTCGTGCAGCACCTGCTCGATATCGGCCGACATGGTCTCGATCGCCGGGCAGCCGGTGTACGTCGGGGTGAGGCGGACGGTGACCTTGCCCGGGGCGAGCACCTCCACTCCGCGGAGCACGCCCAGCTCCTCCAGGGTGAGCACAGGCAGCTCGGGATCGGGCACGGACCCGGCGAGCCTGCGCACCTCCTCTTCCAGCAGCGTGCCGGTCACCATGACGCCCCGGGGTGGCTGCGGTGCAGATGCTGCATCTCGGCGAGCATCCGCCCGAAAGGTTCCGTGTGGATGCCCTGCCGTCCTGCCCCGGCCGTCCAGGCACCGGACCCCGGGCCGGTCGGCACCGTCAGCGTCGCCTGCTGCAGGACGCCGGTGACGGTGGCCAGCCAGTCGGTGTGCAGCGACGTCCAGTCGATCTCCACTCCCTCGACCGGCTGGAACAGTTCACCGGTGAACCGCCACAGCGCATCCACCCCGCGCTGCATCCGCTGGTGGCTCTCCTCCGTGCCGTCGCCCAACCGCAGCGTCCAGTGCGTGGCGTGGTCCTGGTGGTACGCGACCTCCTTGACGGCCTTCGCGGCCAGCCCGGCGAACTCGCCCCCACCGGCCGCCAGCTGCTCGTACAGCCCCCGCTGGTAGACGGAGAAGTACAGCTGGCGGGCGATGGTGTGGGCGAAGTCGCCGTTGGGCTGTTCGACCAGCTGGACGTTGCGGAAGGCGCGCTCCTCGCGCAGGAACGCCAGCTCGTCCTCGTCCCCGGCGAGCGAGAGCAGCACCCGGGCCTGTCCCAGGAGGTCCAGTGCGATGTTGGCGAGGGCCACCTCCTCCTCCAGCACGGGCGCGTGGCCCGCCCACTCCCCCAGCCGGTGCGACAGCACCAGCGCGTCGTCGCCGAGGGCGAGGGCCGCGGTCACAGGTGCTTCACCCCTTCCGGGATCTCGTAGAACGTGGGGTGCCGGTAGGGCTTGTCGCCCGCCGGCTCGAAGAACGAGTCCTTCTCGTCCGGCGAGGAGGCCGTGATCTCCGTGGATGGCACCACCCAGATGGAGACGCCCTCGGAACGGCGTGTGTACAGGTCACGGGCGTTGCGCAGGGCCATCTCGGCGTCCGGGGCGTGCAGGCTGCCCGCGTGGGTGTGGGAGAGACCGCGCCGCGAGCGCACGAACACCTCCCAGAGCGGCCAGTCGGTCGAGCTGCTCATGCCGTCGCCTCCGCGTTCGGTGGGGTGTGCATTTCTGCCTGGGGCATTTCCGTGTGGGGTGCTTCTGCGATGTGGGCCGGTGCGGGGGCGTGGCGCGTCGGTGCGGGGTGCTTGAGCGCGTACGAAGCCGCCGCGTCCCGGACCCAGGCGCCCTCCTCGTGTGCCCGGCGCCGCTGGGTGAGGCGCTGTTCGTTGCACGGACCGTTGCCCTTCAGGACCTCCTGGAACTCCGTCCAGTCGATCGCCCCGAAGTCGTGGTGTCCGCGCTCCTCATTCCACCGGAGGTCCGGGTCCGGGAGGGTGAGCCCCAGCGCCTCGGCCTGCGGGACACAGATGTCGACGAACCGCTGCCGCAGCTCGTCGTTGGAGTGCCGCTTGATCTTCCAGGTCATCGACTGCGCCGAGTGCGCCGATGCGTCGTCCGGCGGGCCGAACATCATCAGGGACGGCCACCACCAGCGGTTCACCGCATCCTGTGCCATCGCGCGCTGCCCCGGCGTCCCGCGGCCGAGGGTGAGCAGCAGCTCGTACCCCTGGCGCTGGTGGAAGGACTCCTCCTTGCAGATGCGGACCATGGCCCGTGCGTACGGACCGTACGAGCAGCGGCAGAGGGGCACCTGGTTGGTGATCGCGGCGCCGTCCACCAGCCAGCCGATCGCGCCGACATCCGCCCAGGTCAGCGTGGGGTAATTGAAGATTGACGAATACCTCTGGCGGCCTGCGTGGAGCTTGTCGAGCATTTCCTCGCGGCTCGTCCCCAGAGTCTCCGCCGCGCTGTAGAGGTACAGCCCGTGTCCTGCCTCGTCCTGCACCTTGGCCATCAGGATCGCCTTGCGGCGCAGTGAGGGTGCGCGGCTGATCCAGTTGGCCTCGGGCTGCATCCCGATGATTTCGGAATGGGCGTGCTGGGCCATTTGCCTGACCAGCGAGGCCCGGTACGCGTCCGGCATCCAGTCGCGCGGCTCGATGCGCTCGTCGGCCGCCACCGCGGCGTCGAAGGCTGCCTGCTGAGCCATGTCCGCCCCCGCCGGCCCGTCGGGCCCGCCTGCTGTCGCCTGCGCGGTCCCTCGCGCCTGGCCCTGCGCTGTCTGGTCCGCAGCCACTGCCGCCATCCCGGGCTCCCTACCGACCGATCGTTCGGTTCAATGACTTCAATGGTGTGTCGACGGCCCGTAGGGTGTCAACCCTGTGGATAACTGACCGGGGATCGACGGGGATCGGGGCGGGATGGATTCGTACGACGACAGGGGCGTCGGAGACGGGGACGGGAGTGGTGGACCGGGGGTGGATCCGGGTTCGGACCGGCCCGTCCGTACGACACCGCCCGCTGAATTCGCCGGAGCTCCCGCACCGGTTCGTTCCGGTATAGCCGGGCTGTCCCTTCCCTACCAGATCGTCACCGCGATCGCGCTGTCGGTCATCGGGATGATCGCCTGCACCCATCTGGCCATGGTGTTTCTGCACGTCGCCCCGTCCAACACCCTGACCAAGCAGCACGGCAAAGCGGTCGACGACTGGGTCTATCCCGAGTTCGAGCAGAACTGGAAGCTCTTCGCTCCCAATCCGCTCCAGCAGAACGTCGCCGTGCACGTACGGGCCGAGATAGCCGGTCCCGACGGTCGTCGCACCACTGGGTGGATGAGTCTCTCGGTCGAGGACGGCAGAGGGATACGAGGCAATCTCCTCCCCAGCCACATCCACCAGAACCAGCTCCGCCGCGCCTGGGACTTCTATCTCAACTCCCACGACGTCGAGAACCGCCCGAACGGCCTGCGCGGCAATCTCTCCGAGCGCTACATCCGCCGCATCGTGATGTTGCGCCTCGGCGAGCACGACTACGGCGGCACCGTCGAGCGCATCCAGGTCCGCTCCGAGGTGCGTTCCGTCTCCGCGCCGCCGTGGAGCACGGAGAAGATCAGCACCAAGCCGAATTACCGGGTGCTTCCGTGGTGGACCGTCACCCCCGCCGACCTCCCCGAGAACACCAAGGAGGCGGTGAAGTGAGTACGGCTTCCCCCGGCCGCAAGCTCGCCCGCGGCGTCCAGCGCATCACTTCCTCGGCCCTCGGCCCGTATCAGAGCGCCGTGATCCGGATCGGTTTCTCCGCCACGTACCTGCTGTTCCTGTTGCGCGAGCAGCCGCACCGCCATGAGATGTACGGCCCCGACGCCCCATGGCACTGGGACATGGCGAAGCAGCTCATATCGGGCAATGATTCCCTCTCGGTGCTCATGTGGTCGGACAGCACGGTCTGGTTCGAGACCGTCTATGCGGTCGTCCTGCTTTCCGCCGCACTGCTGATGGTCGGCTGGCACACCCGCGCGATGTCCGTCCTGTTCATGGTCGGTGTCCTCTCGCTGCAGAACCGCAGCATTTTCCTGGGCGACGGCGGGGACAACGTCGTCCATCTGATGGCGATCTACCTTGTGCTGACGCGCTGCGGGCAGGTCTGGTCGCTGGATGCGCGACGTGCGGCGCGGACACGCCGCGCGGAGTCAGGGGCGGAGGCCGAGCCGAAGTCGGAGCAGGGGCCGGGGGCGCGGTCGCAGGATGCGGGAGCCGCCCGGCCGGCCTCGAATGTCGCCGGGACGATTCTGTGGCTTGTGCTCGGCCTCGTCCTCGTTGTGGCAACGGCGACGGACGGCCTCGGTGGCACCTGGTGGCTGCCGACTCTCTTCTGGGTGCTGTGGATCGGGCACGGTGTCTGGTGGGCCGTGAACCGTTACGCGCCGCAGAGCGAACCGCGCATGCTGCTCGATGTGCTCGCCAACCTCGTGCACAACGCCACTCTTGTCGTGATTATGGCCGAGGTCTGTCTGATCTACGCGACCGCGGGCTGGTACAAGATCCAGGGATCGCGTTGGCAGGATGGCACGGCGCTGTACTACCCGCTCAATCTCGACTACTTCACCCCGTGGCCCGCGCTGTCGGACCTCCTCGCGTCCAGCGGCGTGATGGTCATGGTGCTGACGTACGGCACGGTCATCGTGCAGGTCGCCTTCCCCTTCACTCTCTTCAACCGGCGCGTCAAGAACGTCCTGCTCGTCGCCATGATGTGCGAGCACGCGGGCATCGCCCTGCTGCTGGGACTGCCCTTCTTCTCGATGGCGATGATCGCCGCCGACTCCGTCTTCCTGCCGACGGTCTTCCTGGTCTGGCTGGGCGGCCGGGTGACGCTCGGGCGGCAGCTGCTGTTCTCGCGCACGGGCCAGGTGCCCGAGCGGCAGCAGGGCGGCGAGGAGGAGGTCCCGCAGCACAGCGGAAGCGGTGGCCATACGCTCGTCGGGTGAGCAGTGATACCGGCAGTAGCAGGAGCAGCAGCGGTGAGAGCCCGTCGGCCGATGGCCTCGGGGTCGGCGAGCAGTCCGCGGAGGCGTTGCAGTACGACGACGGATTCGGGGCGGAGATCGGCGTCGGGCCGCATCCGCTGCCCTGGCCCGAGGGCGAGCGGTACGACCCCGAGCTGCTCGCCCAGGGCGACCGGCGCAATGTCGGTGACGAGTACCGCTACTGGACGCGGGAGGCGATCGTCGCCGATCTGGATCTTCGGCGGCACGATTTCCATGTAGCGGTGGAGAACTGGGGCCACGACTTCAATATCGGATCGGTGGTGCGGACTGCGAACGCCTTCCTCGCCAAGGAGATCCACATTGTGGGCCGGCGGCGGTGGAATCGGCGCGGTGCGATGGTCACCGACCGGTACCAGCATGTGCGGCATCACCCCGATACGGCGGATCTGACCGCCTGGGCGGCGGCCGAGGGGCTGCCGATCATCGGGATCGACAATCTGCCGGGGGCGGTGCCGCTGGAGCGGACAGAGCTGCCGCGGCGGTGTGTGCTGCTCTTCGGGCAGGAGGGGCCGGGGCTGACCGAGGAGGCGCGTGAGCACGCGACGATGGTGTGCTCGATTGCGCAGTTCGGATCCACGCGGTCGATCAATGCAGGGGCTGCGGCGGCCATTGCCATGCACGCGTGGGTGCAGAGGTATGCGGATATTTCGGGGGGCGTGGGAGCGGGCTGAGGCCGAGGGGTACCCGACTGTGCGGGCAGGGCGCCTGCGGCGGGTCTCTCGCGTCCCTTCCCGTGATCGGGGCTCCGCCCCCCGGGTCCTGCTCCTCGAACGCCGGAGGAGCTGAAGAGGCGTCGAGGGGCTGGAGCCGGGGCGGGGCGTGCTCTGTCAGGCCTGGCGGCGGACTTCCACCATGCGGAAGCGATTTGATACGAACGCCCCGTCGCACAGGGCCGCGTTGGCCGCAGGGTTGCCGCCCGAGCCGTGGAAGTCGGAGAACGCCGCAGTCTGGTTGACGTACACCCCGCCCGTCAGGTTCAGCGAGAGCTGAGCCGACTCGTCCAGGCAGACGTCTTCCACCGCGCGCTCCACCTCCGGCGACGTCGTGTACGCCCCGACCGTCATCGCGCCCTTGTCGCGGATCGTGCGGCGCAGCAGCTCCACCGCGTCCGCCGTCGAGTCGACCGCGACCGCGAAGGCCACCGGTCCGAAGCACTCCGACAGATACGCCGCTTCGTCGTCCGGCTTCGTGCTGTCGAGCTTTACGACGACCGGGGTACGGACCACCGCGTCGGGGAACTCCGGGTTGGCCACCGCTCTTGAGGCCAAGGCGACTTCGCCCAGCCCTGCCGCGGCCTCCAGGCGGGCCTTCACGTCGGGGTTGACCAGCGCGCCGAGCAGCGCGTTCGCCCGGGCGTCGTCGCCCAGCAGGCCGGTGACCGCGGCGGCGATGTCGCCCACCACGTCGTCGTACGTCTTGTCGCCCGTGTCCGTCGCGATGCCGTCCCGGGGGATCAGCAGGTTCTGCGGGGTGGTGCACATCTGGCCGCTGTACAGGGAGAGGGAGAACGCCAGGTTGGACAGCATGCCGCGGTAGTCGTCGGTGGAGTCGACGACGATCGTGTTGACCCCCGCCTTCTCCGTGTAGACCTGTGCCTGGCGGGCGTTGGCCTCCAGCCAGTCGCCGAAGGCGGTGGATCCGGTGTAGTCGATGATCTTGATCTCGGGGCGGACCGCCAGGGCCTTGGCGATGCCCTCGCCCGGTCGCTCGGCGGCCAGGCAGACGAGATTGGGGTCGAAGCCGGCCTCGCTCAGTACCTCGCGGGCCACCTGTACCGTGAGCGCCAGGGGGAGCACGGCGCGCGGGTGCGGCTTCACCAGGACGGGATTTCCGGTGGCCAGAGAGGCGAACAGTCCCGGATAGCCGTTCCATGTGGGGAAGGTGTTGCAGCCGATCAGCAGCGCGATGCCGCGGCCCGCCGCGATGTACGTCTTGTGCAGCTGCAGTGGATCGCGCTTTCCCTGCGGCTTGGACCAGTCCGCCGTCCGCGGGGTGCGGACCTGCTCCTCGTAGGCATACGCCACCGCCTCCAGGCCGCGGTCCTGGGCATGCGGGCCGCCCGCCTGGAACGCCATCATGAAGGCCTGACCGCTGGTGTGCATCACGGCGTGCCCGAACTCATGGGTGCGGGCGCTGATCCGCGCCAGGATCTCCAGACAGACCAGCGCCCTGGTCTCGGGCCCCGCCTGGCGCCACGCCGCCATTCCGGCGCGCATCGCCGGAAGCAGCACATCCAGGTCGGCGTGCGGGTACTCGACGCCGAGCTCCGGTCCGTAGGGCGAGATCTCGCCGCCCGTCCAGCCGTCGGTGCCCGGCTGGCCGAGGTCGAACCGAGTGTGCAGCACGGAGTCGAAGGCGGCCTTGCCCTCGGCGGCGCTCAGACTGCCCGGTGCGCCGCCCTCGCCGTACGCCTTCGGGTGCTCGGGGTGCGGGGACCAGTACGCGCGCGTGTGGATCGCGTCGAGGCTCTGGTCGAGCGTGGGGCGGTGCTTCTCGGAGAGCAGGTGCGGGGAGAGCTCGGCGGCCATGACGGACCAACTCCTCATCGAGCTGGGCAGGGACGGGCGGACAGAGTTAGAGTAACCGAACGATCGGTCGGTACAAGGGGCCCCACGAAACCTGTGGACAACTCGTAGGGGAGGATCGCGGACATGACCACGGCCAAGCGGGACACGTACACCCCGGAGACTCTCCTCACCGTCGCCGTCCGTGTCTTCAACGAGCGCGGTTACGACGGCACGTCCATGGAGCACCTGTCCAAGGCGGCGGGCATCTCCAAATCGTCCATCTATCACCACGTCGCGGGCAAGGAAGAGCTGCTGCGGCGCGCGGTCAGCCGGGCACTGGACGGGCTCTTCCGGATTCTCGACGAGCCGGGTGCGACGCGGGGGCGCGCGATCGAGCGGGTCGAGTACGTCACGCGACGTACCGTCGAGGTGCTGATAGCCGAGCTGCCCTACGTCACTTTGTTGCTGCGCGTGCGGGGCAATACGAAGGCCGAGCGCTGGGCCATGGAGCGTAGGCGTGAGTTCGACCAGCGGGTGGCCGAACTGCTGAAGGCGGCCGTCGCGGACGGCGATCTCCGCTCCGACGTGGACATACGGCTGGCGACAAGGCTGCTCTTCGGAATGGTCAACTCTCTGGTGGAGTGGTACCGGCCGCAGCCGGGCGGCGACGCCGAGGGGGAGCAGCTGGCGGACACAGTCGTCCAGCTGGCCTTCGAGGGGATGCGGTCCGACCGCTGAACCGTTGACGGCAGGACAGGTCAAGACCACCATCCTTCGGCATGGCCGCCGTCCTTCGTGTTCCCGGGTTCCTGTGCGCTGTCACGTTGCTTGCCGCCGTGTCGCTGACCGGCTGCGGAGGGGGCGGCAGCGGCGGCAAGGGTGGCAGCGGTGCCGAGAAGGGGGCGGACACGAGTGAGGAGGCCCGGCAGCCTGACGACTTCGGCTGTCTGACATCGGCCGAGGCCGAGGCGACCTCCATCACCTTCAAGTCCGCCGACTCCACCGAGACCGGCGGCTATATGCCCGGCGGCGCGAGCGGCGCCGGGACAGGCGCGGGGATCGTACTGGCCCACCAGTCCGACGGCACCGCCTGCCAGTGGAAGGACAAGGCCGATGAGCTGCACCGGCTCGGCTATCGGGTGCTCGCGGTCAATTCGGCGGGCCAGGAGGTCTCCGAGATCGTCGGAGCGGCCGGGTATCTGCGCGGCAAGGGCGCGAAGAAGCTGCTGCTGATGGGGGCGTCCAAGGGGGGTACCGCCGTGCTCACCGCGGCGCCGGAGCTGGAGCCCCAGCCGGACGCGGTGGTCTCGCTCTCCGCGCCGACGCTGTACTCCGGAATGAACGCGCTGGGCGCCGTGCCCAAGCTGACGGCGCCGGTGCTCTACATGGCCGCCGAGTACGACGAATACTTCGGGGACGACGCGAAGACGCTGAACCGGGCGAGCAACAAGGCGGCGGAGCACAAGCTGATCTACGTCAAGGGCGGCGGCGAGCACGGAGTGGCATTGCTCAGCAGCCAGGAGAACTGGGCCGCGGTACAGGCGTTCCTCAAGAAGTACGGTTCGTGAGCTCCTCCTAGGTCAGCTCGGTGGGGCGCTCGGGGCCCGGAGCCAGGTCCGTCTCCTCGAACACCAGCAGCGTGCGGGTGGAGAGCACCTCGGGGATGGCCTGGATCCTGGTCAGGACGAGTTCGCGCAGCGACCGGTTGTCCGGTGTGTGCACGAGCAGCAGTACGTCGAAATCGCCGCTGACCAGTGCGATGTGGGTGGCCCCCGGCAGGGCCTGGAGCTGCTCGCGCACCGTTCGCCAGGTGTTCTGGACGATCTTGAGCGTGATGTACGCGGAGGCGCCCTGCCCCGCCCGCTCATGGTCCACCCGCGCGCTGAAGCCGCGGATCACTCCGTCGTCGATGAGCCGGTTGATCCGGGCGTAGGCGTTGGCGCGCGAGACATGGACGCGGTCGGCCACCGACCGTATCGAGGCGCGGCCGTCCGTCTGCAGCAGTCGGAGGATGTCGCGGTCGATGCCGTCGAGGGGCCGCGCGGGCGGAACCCGGCCGGGGTCCTCGGCTCCGTCGGCCATTTGTTCAGCTGCCATGTCCTCGTGCCTCCCTGCCCTGGACGACCTGCCCCTATCCCAGGCTGTGGAGAACCGTTTGTCCACAGGCTGACGGTGCCTGTAGCCAAAATGCGTTCGCGACCGAACAATCGGTAGGTGAGGCACACCACACCGCGCCTCGGTACGTGCTCGATATTTCGGCATATTCAGCCACCCCTCGATATCGGGTGATCCCTCGATATCGCCAGATGCCGCTCGATACCCCTCGATGCCAGGAGGTGCTTGTCATGACGGTCCAAGAGCTGCCCGGCGCGGCCGCTTACCGGCCCACGCCGCCCCCGGCCTGGAAGCCGCTCACCGACCCCGCGCCGCTGCTCCCGGACCCCGAGCCGTACCGCGTGCTCGGTACGGACGCCGCGGCCGACGCAGACCCCGAGCTGCTCCTGCGGCTCTATGCCGAGCTGGTGCGCGGCCGGCGGTACAACGCACAGGCGACTGCCCTCACCAAGCAGGGCCGACTTGCCGTCTACCCCTCCAGCACCGGGCAGGAGGCCTGCGAGATAGCCGCGGCGCTGGTGCTGGAGGAGCGTGACTGGCTCTTTCCCAGCTACCGCGACACCCTCGCGGCGGTCGCGCGCGGTCTCGATCCGGTCGAGGCACTGACCCTGCTGCGCGGCGACCGGCACACCGGTTACGACCCGCGCGAGCACCGCATCGCCCCGCTCTGCACGCCGCTCGCCACCCAGCTCCCGCACGCCGTGGGCCTGGCGCACGCGGCGCGGCTGGCGGGCGACGACGTGGTCGCGCTCGCCATGGTCGGCGACGGCGGCACCAGCGAGGGTGACTTCCACGAGGCGCTGAATTTCGCGGCCGTCTGGCGGGCCCCCGTGGTCTTCCTGGTCCAGAACAACGGCTTTGCCATCTCCGTGCCCCTGGCCAAGCAGACGGCGGCGCCGTCACTGGCGCACAAGGCAGTGGGGTACGGGATGCCGGGCCGGCTGGTCGACGGCAATGACGCGGCCGCGGTGCACCAAGTGCTCGGCGAGGCAGTGGCGCGGGCGAGGGCCGGAGGCGGTCCGACGCTCGTCGAGGCTGTGACGTACCGGATGGACGCCCATACGAACGCAGACGACGCCACGCGCTACCGCGTCGACAGCGAGGTGGAGGCGTGGCGGGCGCACGACCCCATTCAGCTTCTGGAGCGGGAACTGACCGAGCGCGGGCTGCTCGCCGAAGACGGTATCGAGGAGGCGCGCGCGGCCGCGGAGCGGATGGCCGCCGGGCTCCGCGAGCGGATGAACGCCGATCCGGTGCTCGATCCGATGGACCTCTTCACCCATGTGTATGCGGAACAGACGACGCAACTGCGTGAGCAGGCGGCCCGGTTGCGGGTCGAGCTCGACGCCGAGCAGGACCACCACGGCCAGAGCGGCCCACATGGTGCGGAGGGAGGGCGATGACGACGGTGGCAGCCATGGCCGGCGAACAGACGGAGAGGGCCAAGCCGGCCACCATGGCGCAGGCACTGGGGCGTGCGCTGCGCGACTCGATGGCCGAGGACCCGACGGTGCATGTCCTCGGTGAGGACGTCGGCACGCTCGGCGGGGTCTTCCGGATCACCGACGGGCTGGCGAAGGAGTTCGGCGAGGACCGCTGTACGGACACGCCGCTGGCCGAGGCGGGCATCCTCGGGACGGCTGTCGGCATGGCGATGTACGGGCTGCGGCCCGTGGTGGAGATGCAGTTCGACGCGTTCGCCTACCCGGCGTTCGAGCAACTCATCAGCCACGTCGCCAGGATGCGGAACCGGACCCGTGGTGCCATGCCGCTGCCTATCACGGTGCGGGTGCCGTACGGCGGCGGGATCGGCGGGGTCGAGCACCACAGCGACTCGTCCGAGGCTTACTACATGGCCACGCCCGGCCTGCATGTCGTCACGCCCGCCACGGTCGACGACGCGTACGGGCTGCTGCGGGCCTCGATCGCCTCCGACGACCCGGTGGTCTTCCTGGAGCCGAAGCGGCTGTACTGGTCGAAGGCGGCCTGGTCGCCGGAGTCGCCGGTGGCCGTCGAGCCGATCGGGCGGGCCGTCGTCCGCCGCCCCGGGCGCAGCGCGACGCTGATCACGTACGGGCCCTCCCTGCCCGTCTGCCTGGAGGCTGCGGAAGCGGCCGTCGAGGAGGGCTGGGACCTCGAGGTGGTCGATCTGCGCTCGCTGGTCCCGTTCGACGACGAGACGGTCGCCGCTTCGGTGCGGCGCACCGGTCGTGCGGTCGTCGTCCATGAGTCGTCCGGGTTCGGTGGCCCCGGCGGGGAGATCGCCGCCCGGATCACCGAGCGCTGCTTCCACCACCTGGAGGCGCCGGTGCTGCGGGTCGCCGGATTCGACATCCCCTATCCGCCGCCGATGCTGGAGCGCCACCATCTGCCGGGCGTGGACCGGGTGCTCGACGCGGTCGCGCGACTGCAGTGGGAGGCGGAGAGCTGATGCCCCAGGTGCTCGAATTCAAGCTGCCCGACCTCGGCGAAGGACTGACCGAGGCGGAGATCGTGCGCTGGCTGGTGGAGGTCGGCGATGTGGTCGCCATCGACCAGCCGGTCGTCGAGGTCGAGACGGCCAAGGCGATGGTGGAGGTGCCGTGCCCCTACGGAGGCGTGGTGACCGCCAGGTTCGGTGCGGAGGGCGCGGAACTTCCGGTCGGGGCGCCGTTGTTGACGGTGGCGGTCGGGTCCACTGCGGGAGAACTCTCCGCTGCTGGGGCTGCGGAGGCCGAGTCGTCCGGCAACGTGCTGGTGGGGTACGGGACGGGAGCACCGGCGGCGCGTCGTCGGCGGGTTCGGCCCGAGGCGCTCTCCGGTGCGGGGTCTGTGACGGTCCCTGCGGCGGAGCCGGCCCCGGTGGCGTTCGCAGGGGCGATCCCAGCGGCGGTTCCCGGTGAGGAACCGGGGCCGGTGGCGGTCATCTCGCCCTTGGTGCGGAAACTGGCGCGGCAGCATGATCTCGATCTGCGGCAACTGACGGGGTCGGGGCCGGACGGTCTGATCCTCCGGTCCGATGTCGAGTCCGCCATCAGAGCGGCGGCGAGCGCAACGGCCGAGCCGGCTCCCGTGTCCGCAGTCCCGGCTTCGGTTTCGGCGTCGTCCCCGGCATCGATGGCCCCGTCGGCCGGCCGTCAGGCCGCCGGGGAGCGGATTCCGTTGCGCGGTGTACGGGGCGCGGTCGCCGAGAAGTTGGCGCGCAGCCGGCGCGAGATACCCGACGCCACGTGCTGGGTCGACGCGGACGCCACCGAGCTGATGGCCGCGAGAGCCGCGATGAACGGTGCCGGCGGTCCGGCTGCGGGGCCGAAGGTGTCGGTGCTTGCCCTGCTGGCCCGTATCTGCACGGCGGCGCTCGCCCGGTTCCCCGAGCTCAACTCCACGGTGGACCTGGACGCGCGGGAGATCGTGCGGCTGCGTGACGTCCATCTGGGGTTCGCGGCCCAGACCGACCGGGGGCTGGTCGTCCCTGTCGTGCGGAATGCGCAGGACCGTAACGCGGAGTCGATCGGTGCCGAGATCGGCCGACTGACCGAGGCTGCCCGGACGGGGAAGCTGACCCCGGCGGATTTGAGCGGCGGCACGTTCACGCTGAACAACTACGGGGTGTTCGGGGTCGACGGGTCGACACCGATCATCAACCATCCGGAGGCGGCCATGCTGGGGGTCGGTCGCATCGTGGCCAAACCGTGGGTACACCAGGGCGAGTTGGCCGTGCGCCAGGTCGTTCAGCTCTCGCTGACCTTCGACCACCGGGTCTGTGACGGCGGCACGGCAGGCGGCTTCCTGCGATACGTGGCCGACTGCGTGGAACAGCCTGCGCTGCTGTTGCGCACGTTGTAGGAGAAGAAGAGAGGAAGCGGAGGAGAGCGAGCAGGAAGGGAACGGGGAGGTTCAACGGGAGCGTGCGGCACGCATACTCGGGGCATGACCGTGTATGACGCCATCGTCCTTGCCGGAGGGGCCGCCAAGCGCCTCGGGGGTGCCGACAAACCAGCCCTGCGGGTGGGGGGCCGGGCGCTGCTCGACCGGGTGCTCGCCGCCTGCGCCGACGCCGCAGCGACCGTTGTGGTGGGCGGTCGGCGGCCCACCGTACGCCCAGTGACCTGGGCGCGCGAAGAGCCTCAGGGCGGCGGGCCGTTGGCGGCGCTCGGCGCCGGGGTGCGGCTCACGACTGCCGGGCATCTGCTCGTGCTCTCCGCCGATCTGCCGTTCCTGGGGGAGAGCACGGTCAAGGAACTGCTGGCCGCAGCTGCTCAAGGGGAGCGTGACGGGGCACTGTGTGTCGATCAGGACGGGCGGGACCAGCCGCTGGTCGCCGTCTACCGTTCCGAGCCGCTCCGTCGCGAGCTGGCACTGCTGGCCACCGAGCACGGCAGCCTGGCCGGGCTCCCTCTGCGCCTGCTGACGCACGAACTGGACCTCTCCCGCGTCGAGGCCAGTCCGCTCGCCTCCTTCGACTGCGACACCTGGGAAGACATTGCCGCAGCCCGAGCCCGGATCAGAGAGCATGGGACCGTGCTGGACGAATGGATCACCGCAGTCAAGAACGAACTGGGTATCGAACTCGACGTCGACACCGATGTCCTGCTCGACCTCGCCCGTGATGCCGCCCACGGTGTGGCCCGGCCCGCCGCACCCCTGACGACCTTCCTGGTCGGGTACGCGGCGGCGAAGGCGAGCGGCGACGGCGGCGGAGCCGAGGCTGTGGCCGAAGCCGCCCGGAAGGCGGCCGCGCTCGCTCTTCGCTGGGCGGACGAGGCCGAGACGCCATGACGACGCCCCGACGCAAGGTCGACGGGGGCGCGGCCGACGACTGGACGCCTGGGCCCCATCCGGATCCGGGGAGCAGAGGTCCGGGGGCGGACCGGCCCGCCGTCCTGACCTCAGGGGAGGTCGGTGCCGTCGCGGAGGCTCCGGCGGCCGGCCGTGCCACCGCAGTGGATCAGGACCGGGCTGCCGCGGGTACCGGTGTTGCAGGAGAAGCTCGGGCCGCCGGCCAGGACGGTGTCGCAGGAGAAGCCCGGGCCGCCAGGGGGGCCGCAGTTGCAGGGGTTGCCCCGGCGGCCGGTCAGGCTCGAGCGGAGGGTGAGGTCCCGAACGCCGAGGGCGCCCGTGTCGCCGGAGGGGCTCGTGTTGCGGAGGAGGCCCGTGCAGGCGCAGAGGCTCGCGCCGCCGCAGAGGCCCGCGCGGCCGAGCAGGCTCGCGCCGCCGAGGAGGAGGACCGGGCTGTCGACCAGGCGCTCGCGCTGGTCGGGCGCCAACCCCCGCGGGAGCCCCGATCAGTGGCTCAGTCGCAGCCTGGGGTCGGGTTCTCGGAGCAGAGTCCTGACCACAGCCCTGACCACGTCCCTGGGCAGGGATCGGGCCCGGACCCCGTTCAGAGCCCTGGCCCCGGTCCCGGCTCAAGCGTTCACCAGGGCACTGACCACGGTGCCGGCCACAGCCCCGGCCGCGCCCCTGGCCGACAGCCCTCCGGTCACTCCTCCGCCCCCGAATCCGACCCCGATTCCGCCCGCGACCCGCGCACCCGCGACCGACGCGCAGACATTCAGCGCGGCCATGCCACCGCCTGGGGCGAGGCCCGTGCTCTCGCTGCGCGGGCCGGGCGGTCCGCCCCACCCCGCACTCTGCGGCTCACCCTCGACCGGGCCATCGGACGCGTGCTGGCCGAACCGCTTACCGCGCTCACCGATCTGCCGTCCTTCGACACCTCCGCCATGGACGGCTGGGTCGTTGCCGGGCCCGGGCCCTGGACTCTTCGAAGAGGCGACGACGGAGATCAAGGGCTGGGCATTCTG
The DNA here is from genome assembly GCF_042802415.1 of Streptomyces sp. NPDC057486. Classification (NCBI taxonomy): domain Bacteria; kingdom Bacillati; phylum Actinomycetota; class Actinomycetes; order Kitasatosporales; family Streptomycetaceae; genus Streptomyces; species Streptomyces sp. NPDC057486. The sequence continues at coordinate 100,242 of NZ_JBHVEE010000015.1, forward strand.
GCCGGGCACAGTGCGCCCGCTCCGCTTCCCGACGGCGATGCCGTACGGATCGCCACCGGCGCCCGCATCCCGGCCAATGGCACCGCTGTCATCCGGAGCGAACACGCTCACGCCGACGAGGCCAAGGGGCTGTTGTACGCGCAGCGCCAGGTGGTTCCCGGGCAGGACATCCGGCCGCGTGGCCAGGAGTGCCGTTCCGGCGATCAACTTCTGCCCGCCGGAACGGTGGTGACGCCCGCCGTCCTCGGGCTGTCCGCCGCCGCCGGTTACGACGAGTTGCTGACGGTTTCCCGCCCGCGCGTCGACGTGCTCGTCCTCGGGGACGAACTGCTCACCACCGGTCTGCCGCACGACGGGCTGATCCGGGACGCCCTGGGTCCCATGATCGGCCCCTGGCTCCGGGCGATGGGTGTCGAGGTCTCCGCCCCGCGACGCCTCGGCGACGATCGTGAGGCCCTCCGGCATGCCCTCACCACCTCCGACGCCGATCTCGTCATCACCACCGGCGGTACCGCGGCAGGCCCCGTCGACCACGTCCATCCCGTGCTCGCCGGGATCGGCGCGGAGCTGTTGGTCGACGGCGTCGCCGTGCGCCCGGGTCACCCGATGCTGCTGACCCGGCTGACCTCCGGGGGCCCGTATCTCGTCGGGCTGCCCGGCAACCCCCTCGCCGCCGTCTCCGGTCTCCTCACGCTCGCGGAGCCCTTGCTGCGCGGGCTGGCCGGCCAGGCGGTGGAGGATTCGTATCGGGTCGTCGTGCGCGACGAGGTGCAAGGGCACCCGCACGACACCCGCCTGGTCCCTGTCGTGCACCGGATCGGTACAGATTCGGGCCCCGAGCACGTCGTACCGCTGCACTACAACGGTCCGGCCATGCTCCGTGGGATTGCCGCCGCCGACGGGCTGGCCGTCGTGCCGCCGGGCGGGGTACGGTCCGGCACCGAGGTGGAGATCCTCGATCTACCGTGGGCCTCGGCGACGCCGTGGACGGAAGGGTGTTTCACGTGAAACTTCCCGGCCACGATGCGATGGCCAGGCGGGTCGACGAGCATCTCGTTCCCACCCGGATCATGCTTCCGCGCCGTGTCGTCGGCAGGCCGCTCCGACAGGTCGCCAAACGGCTGTTGATGGCGCTGATAGTCCTCGCCGTCACGGTGCTGATCGTCTGGGTCGATCGTTCCGGCTACCACGACAACGCAGATGAGTCGGTGGACCTGCTCGACGCCGTCTACTACTCGACGGTCACCCTCTCCACCACCGGGTACGGCGACATCACTCCGTACAGCGACACCGCACGGCTGATCAACGTGGTGCTCGTGACACCACTGCGCGTGCTCTTCCTGATCATCCTGGTCGGCACCACCCTGGAGGTCCTGACGGAGCGGACCCGGGAGGACTTCCGGCTGAACCGTTGGAGAACCAACTTGCGCGACCACACCGTTGTCGTCGGCTTCGGCACGAAGGGCCGCTCGGCGATCCAGACGCTCTGCGCCACAGGTCTGAAGAAGGAACAGATCGTGATCGTCGACCCGGCGAGCAAGGTGATCGAGGCAGCGAACGCCGAAGGTTACGTGGGCGTCGTCGGGGATGCGACCCGCAGCGAGGTGCTGCTGCGAGCCGAGCTCCAGAAGGCACGTCAGATCATCATCGCCACCCAGCGCGACGACACGGCGGTGCTGGTCGCGCTGACGGCGCGGCAGCTCAACCGTGGAGCGAAGATCGTCGCGGCGGTGCGCGAGGAGGAGAACGCACCGCTGCTGCGTCAGTCCGGCGCCGACGCCGTGATCACCAGCGCCAGCGCCGCGGGCCGGCTGTTGGGTCTTTCCGTCCTCAGCCCGAGTGCGGGCACGGTGATGGAGGACCTGATCCAGCAGGGCAGCGGCCTCGACCTCGTCGAACGGCCGGTGATAAAGGCCGAGGTCGGCAAGAGCGTCCGGGAGACCGAGGACCTGGTCGTCAGCGTGCTGCGGGGCCACCGGCTGCTCGGTTACGACGATCCGGCGGCCAGCCCGTTGCAGCTGACGGACCGGTTGATCACCATCGTGCGTGTCTCGGAAACCCCGCCGCTGAACACGCCCCGCCAGCAAGGGGTGTGAAGGTCCGGGGTGTCTCTTCGCTCGGCGCGCCGGAGTCACGGAGTAGCCTCGCCGCCATGCATGCGATCACGATCCCCGAACCCGGTGGCCCCGACGCGCTCGTATGGGCCGAGGTCCCCGATCCCGTACCCGGCGAGGGCGAGGTCCTCGTCGAGGTCGTGGCCGGCGCGGTCAACCGCGCCGATGTGCTCCAGCGGCAGGGCTTCTACAACCCGCCGCCCGGCGCGTCCCCCTACCCAGGTCTGGAGTGCTCCGGCCGGATCACGGAGATCGGCCCCGGTGTCACCGGCTGGTCCGTCGGCGACGAGGTGTGTGCGCTGCTGGCGGGCGGCGGATACGCGGAGAAGGTCGCCGTACCTGTCGGACAGCTGCTCCCCGTACCGGACGGCATCGACCTGACGGTCGCTGCGGCGCTGCCCGAGGTGACGTCGACCGTCTGGTCGAACGTCTTCATGGTGGCCCATCTGCGCCCCGGCGAGACGCTGTTGGTGCACGGCGGCTCCAGTGGTATCGGCACGATGGCGATCCAGCTCGCCAAGGCCGTGGGTGCGCGGGTCGCGGTGACGGCGGGCGGGCCCGAGAAGCTGGCGCGCTGCGCGGAGCTCGGTGCCGACATCCTGATCGACTACCGCGAGCAGGACTTCGTCGAGGAGTTGCTCAAAGCCACGGACGGGGCGGGCGCGGACGTCATCCTCGACATCGTCGGCGCGAAGTACCTGGACCGGAATGTGAAGGCGCTCGCCGTCAGCGGCCGGCTCGCCATCATCGGTCTTCAGGGCGGCGTCAAGGGCGAGCTCAATCTCGGCGTCCTGCTGAACAAGCGTGCCGCCGTCACCGCGACGTCGCTGCGCGGACGCCCCCTTGCGGAGAAGGCCGCCATCGTCGCCGCCGTGCGCGAGCACGTGTGGCCGCTGATCGGCAGCGGTGTGGTCCGGCCGGTCGTGGACCGTACCCTGCCGATGTCCGACGCGGCTGAGGCCCACCGGGTGCTGGAGTCCAGCGCGCACATCGGCAAGGTGCTTCTGCGGACGCCGACGGTCTGAGCCGTACGGACAGCGGGGCCCGGCACACAGATTCGTGTG